>WQXE01000058.1 GCA_009784995.1 Treponema sp.
CTTCCTTTTGACTGGATAAAATACAAACTCGCGAAACCCGATATGGATTTTATAGAAAATACTGTAAAAAAATTAGCTGGTATTAAAAAAGAAGATTTAGAAAGAGTATCCGAACTTTGCTTTCAAAAAAAGATAAAACCGAATATTTACATATATGCTTTTAAAAAGATTGTTGACGCGGTAAATAGAGGTGAAAAGGTTATATTCGCGACATCATCGTTTGATTTTATTATTAAACCATTGGAAAAATACATGGGAATAGAAGGTTCAATAGCGTGTGAGCTTGAATATAAAAATGGTATAACAACAGGTAATCTTGTAGGTTATAGTTTTTTTGGGATGAAAAAGAAAATCGCGGCGCGGCAATGGATGGAAAAAAACAATATCGATCCAAAAGATGTAAGTTTTTATTCCGACTCATATACCGATATACCGCTATTGGAATATTGCGGCAACCCTGTAGCGGTAAACCCCGACAGGATTTTACTAAAAAAAGCGAAACAATATGGCTGGAAAATCCTGCGGTTTAAAGAAGTATTTGGCGTTTAATCTACCAGTTGATTTTTACTCCAAGTCCATTAGTTTGAGTCACGACATCCATCATACCGGCTGAAAAAGAAACTCTCCTTCCGGAAAGAACAGACGTAGAAAATGAGGAAGCGGGAATTGTATTTCCAGCGCCGTCTGTAATCGTCATAGTTGAACTGCCGGGAGCGCTGAAACTAAATGAAAAATTATAATCGTTAAAAAACGAACGCGTTAAATTAATTATATCAACATCGTATTCATCCGTCTGTTCGTTAATTATAATTAATTCAAAATTACCCGATTGTCCGTTATGATTTATTGAAACATTATTGCCGGAAGAAGCGAGTATTTCTATAAGCGCTTGCGGGTTGGAAAAATCAATTACTACATTGGTAACTGTATCTTGAGAATTTTCTCTGGATGAAAATGATACAAGTCTTGTTCCCTGTATCCTTTCGATTGTTCTTTCCCAATCGCCGCGTCCTATGGGAATAGTTGGTTTGGATTCATTTCCATCGAACCTGCCAAGATCGTCCAATATTCGGGAAACACGAAATTCCATTGAAATTCTGCCTGAACCGTCTCTGTTTAACTGAATATTATAAGATATTCCGATACATGAGTTTAATAGTAAAACTAAAATCAAAATAAACAAAATAGTTAATTTTTTCATTAAAAATCCTCCGAATGAATTTTCATATCCTGAATACGTACAGGAGTTTCTTTTTCTATAAGTTCAAACGCTTTTTGCAATACCTTTTCTCCGTGAATACGAGAATTCGAAACAAGCGCTCCGCCAATCTGGGAAAAAGAAAGAGAATCCTGAAGATCAACTTCAGCGGCAGTCATATGAAAGCGTCGCCGCATTTTATCTATCATAGATTTTATAATACGGCGCTTTTCTTTAATACTGGTAATACCGGGAATCTCGAAAATAATTTGTATCATTGAAACAATCATAAGAATGTAGATAATATAACATAAAGTGGCTTTTTTGCGAAGGGTTATTATTGTATTTCTCTTTTTACCGGTAATCGGTTTCGCGCGGGAAGAAACGGAAACAGAGCTGGATTTAGAAGAGCTGCGCCGCAGGATATTTGGTGAACCGCCATTGGAATTCATGGCTTTTTCTTTGGGGGATTCCGAAGTTTCACTTTTTTTAACAGGTACATGGAAAGGTGATTTGTCCGGAAATCTTGGGTATTTTTCCTCGCCTTTAGGATCGGGTTTTTTTTCCCCGGAAACTCCCCTTTTATTCAAGCAGGAAGTTGATCTTACATTATCATTATGGATAAACGACAGATGGTTTGTAGAAGCCAACTTTCAGGATGAATACGCGTTAAACACATACCGCGCCGGTTACCAGGGACTGCCGGGAGAGTTTTTGCAATACGCCGGAGTAGGAAACACAGGTCTTGATTTTCCCAGTTTTCCATATCTTGATTTGGGAGGCGACTCAGCGTCGTCATTTGGTTTTTACAGCCGTTTTGGAAACAATGATTTAATTTTTCACGCGCTTTTACGTTATGACAGCGCTTCCAAAGAAGAGCGCGTTTTTTCCGGCGGCAGAGAAAGAACCTTTACTGATGTTGATGTACAAAACTTTTTACGAGGAGTTTCATTTGTTTTACCTGATGATAATATTGATTCGGATATCATCGTTTACATTGAAGATGAAAAAGGCGGTATTTTAGACATTAACGGAAGAAGATGGCGGCTTGCCTTCCCAAGTGAATATGCCGCTTCAAGAGATTTAGGTTTATTGGAATTAAGTATTGTAACGCAAAAAATGATAGCTGTATCTTACAGAAAAAACGGAGACAGACCGTGGGATAATTCGATGGGAAGCGGTTATACAGATCCTAATCCACAGAAATTCCTTCATATTGTACAAAATTTGTTTGGTTCAAATATTGTACTTGGTGATTATTTTCAATGCGGCGGACAAGGCGATTCAAGACCCGGCGAAGTAACTATTGGCGGTGTACAGGCTTTGGTTATTTATGAACCCGGTACTTTTTCTCCATTCGAAAGATTAAACAGGTATAACGCTCCTTCCAGTTTAACAGAAAGAGCTTCTTTAATTTTAATTTCTACAGGAACCCTGATAAACGGCTACGAACTAATCAAACTTGAAAATACTTCCTCCGCGGTAACAAGCCGTATTGATAATTATGAATTATTAAATACAGATTTTATCAACCGCCGCGATGTTGGTACTTTATGGCCGTTAGCCGGAATATATCCGCAGATATATCTACCGCCAAGAAAAATTTTTTCCGGTGATATTACTTTAAGATTTACAAATTATAACAATACAAGCGGATATTTTATCGGTACTGATGTAATACCCGGCTCTGTTCAGGTTTGGCGAAGCGGTATTCAAGATTCCAATTTTAGTTTTAATCAGTCATCCGGCGAAGTTATTTTAAACGGATCTGTCGGGCAAAATGAATTAATACGTATAACATATTTAAAAAGAAACGAAGGAACACAATTTGGCAGTTTAGCAGCCGGTGTTGGAGTTGTATATCAAAATGATGTTAATCCGTTTTCGGCTCAGGCGGCAGTTGGTATTCGCTGGAATTTGGCGGATGATTCTTATACAGATGAATATAATTCCAGCGAAGGAACAGTAGGAATAAGCGCGAAGACAGCATGGGATTATGATTTTTTAAAAGCGCATATCGCTGGCGGTTTTACATTTGTTCAAACAGATACTACAGGTCTTTACCGCGCCGCTGGAATGGAAGGTAATGAAACAATAATTAATTTGCCTCATGAATCATCGTTTTTATCGCATCCGCCGGTTTCAGATATTTTAACGGGTCAGGGTCTTTCAACATCTAATCGCGCTGATTTAATTTATAAAAGTTATTTTAATAATACTATATTAGGCAATAATCTGATGAACATAGAGTGGAACGCTCCTTTAGTACCGGGTATTAATAAGCCATATCCGGTAAATGATTCCAATTTAAACAGCCGAATACTGGCGGCGGAATTTAAATTAACAAACGAAGAAAAATGGACCGGCTTTCAGGTTCCATTAAACGCTTATTCAGAAAATATATCTCTCGCGCGCGAAATTGATATTCCATTCAGGTTTTACGGGTTTAATGTTGATCCGTCTTCGGATATTAAATTAGTAATTCAAATAGGCTCTCTTTCAGGAAAAGATTATTCGTTTGCAGAAAATATTTATTTGATCTGGGAAAAAGATATTTTTACTGATAACTCTGACGCAGATTATTTTACTGATGGGAATTATACAATTGCAAGATTTAAAATAAGTGACGAAGACAGGTTAGAGTTGGCAAATGCAAAATACTTACGTTTGATTGTTGTATATGAAGGCAGCGATGAAATTACTGGCAGTGTTTTACTGGCTCCGCCGATTGTTAGAGGTGCGGCGTTTAGACCAATAACCGCTCAGTTAAATAGTAATGATACTTTTACTATTATTGAAAATTTAAACAAAGTATCTGCTGTAGAATATATGGAAACAGGTGTTGGCTCTCTAAGTTCAGCGTATCCGGATATTATTAAACGTTTCCATTCTTCTATAAATAATCAAAGAGTATTAAAAATTGAATTAAATGATTTTAATGCAGTTGAAGATGAAGGAATTAGCGCCGGAGTTGAAGGAAGAGTTAACGAAATGCCGCTTGCCAATTACCGCGAATTATCATTTTTTATGAAAATAGATGACGCGTCATTGGGACAAAATAACGAAACATTAAGTTTTATTATAACTACAGGAGCGGAATCAATTAATAATAATCAACTCCACGTGCGTATTCCATTGAATTCTCTTGCCTCCAGAGCGGGGTTATGGTCAAAAATAACTATTCGTTATCAGGGAGATGAAAAAGAAGTTTTTTTAAACGGAAACAAAATACCTGGAGCGTATGTTAATTATAACCCAAATTCGCTCTTTTTGGATAATTCAGTAAGAAGAACAAGTTATGTCGCGATTCTTTTTAATCCGCAAGATTCTTTAGTTCTTCCCAATGGTATTATTTACATTGACGAAATAATTCTTGAAGACGCTGTAATGATTTACAGATTTAACGCGGGCGCGGCGGCACAGTATTCAAGACCGGGGACTTTAATTTCAATTGGAAACCTTCCTGTGTTAGCTGATTTTTCTGTTTCCGCGGCTTTTGAATCGGAAGCGCACTCTCAAAGCGCGGTGGAAGATTCACGAATTTACGGCAGTATAGTAAGCCGCAGCGGTATTCGTTTCTCCCTTTTTGATACAAGGATGACGGGTAATTTTTCATTTACAGCCGCTCAGGATACATTTTTATGGAGCGCTGATCATTCATTATCAAGAAGGTTCGGCGCTTTTTCCGTAAGAGAAAATTTTTACGCCTCTCCGTTAATCTTTTCCGCGCGTCATGGTTTTAATATGTCTTTTACATCAGATTTTTTCGCTAATTTTGACGCCGACGCTCTTTATGATTTTTCCAGATTAAGGCAAAGATGGAATGTTGGTACAGGTTACCGCTCTCAGTTTAATTATATACCATCGTTAAATATAACCGGCGAAGCTGTATGGACAAAAAAAGAAGAAATAAATGAAAACGAAAGTTACGGAGAGTTATGGCTAAGGTCTTGGGTTCCGCTTGTACCGGATAAAGGAAGCGGCGCTGATTCCAGAAGGACACAATCACAAATTATATTAACGCAAAGAACAAAACCTGTAGGAGCCGTTTTAACATTTTCCGGCGGTACAAATTTTACAGGCGCAAATAATACAACCAATTCAGATAGCTCGGCTTTTATAGATATTCCCGTTTTATTAAATGATATAAATTTAAACTTTCGTTTAGGACGAGGTTTTAAAAGACATATTTATTTTTCCGGAAACGATGTATTGGATGACGCGGATAAATATTTTGAAAGTTTAAACGCGTTTTTTACATTCTGGGATATTTTTCCAATATATACATTTTTCGCGCCGGAACTAAACGATAAAATGGATAAATTACAAAATGATTCTTCTTCCGTTTTTTATACATCTTTTAATGAACGTTTAGGTATATCGATTATTTTACCGTCTATATATAATTTAACCGCTTTTTTAATTCCATCAAGAGTTAATTTTAATATTGAAAGAGTAATGGAACAAAAAATGGATACAAGAACTGATACTTTAAATTTATCATCTAGTCTTGGTTTTTCCGCTATTAATATGTTTGGTGTTATGGGTTACGCGCCTTTATTTAATTTTTATCAAACTGATGAATATTCACATGTAATTGAAGCGGCTGTAAGTATACCGCGAGGAGAAGAAATTAATTGGAGAGTACAATCTGTTTTAAACACCGGATTTCGCGGGTTTACGGGCGGGGTATTAAATTTTATAAATACGCTTACAATCCGCTCCAATGATTATTGGACAGAAAGTTTTATTATAAGCTGGGAAGCGCCTACAGAAAATAGTTTAACAAGTCTTTTTTATAACTGGGCTATTTCATCAGTTGAACAGCAGGGTTCATGGCTAAAATATTCATCTATTTTAAATTCTGAATATGAACAACTAAGAAGAGAAACACTGGAATTAATAATAGACAAATCCGGCGATTATTTACGCTGGAGCGCCGCTATAGGTCATGAGGAAATTGTCAGAATATTGGGAAGACTTAATTTTACTACATTTATTAAACTTAGATTAAACAATGATTTACAAACAGAAATATTTTCGTTTGACGCGCAGATAGGAACTACTTTAAGATTTATTTTTTAATATTAATCTTCGTTATCAGATTCGTTTTCGTTTTCACTTTCATTTTCTGACAAAGCTCGGCGCATATTTGTAATTGTACTGCGAATACTATTCGCGTTTGCTGTACTAATTCTGTCTATTTTTAAAAGTTCTTCAACCGCTTCGATATCACTAAAACCGTCACGAACAGCGCCTTCCAGTTCGACAATTCCTTCGCCGCTCGCGCTGTCCGCTGTTAATAAAACTCTCGCGAGAGAGAAACGGATATCGCTTCTTTTTGGATCAACGGATGTCGCTGTGGTTTCCGCAAGGTTTTTTCTGTGTTCTTCAAGCGCTCTCGCGTAAAATTGATGATGTTCCAGAACCTGAGCGTATTCAAAACGCGCTTTATGATCTGTGTAAAGTATCAACCAGGAAGAATAATTATTAATAGCATCGATCTTATTCTGAGCTTTTTGACAGCGGGCATGAAGAAGGTGAACATCTTTATTTTCCTGCAAGGCAAAAGGATATCTTTCTAAAACTTCTTCAGCGTCAGAAAAACGTCCCATCGCGTATAACACAAGAGCGTGGTTGTATCCGTTGTCGGCGCTTTCGGGAACTAATGTCAAAACTCTAGAATAATGTTTTTCCGCGTTATTTAAATCACCCATCATAATTCTTGTATACGCCGCGGCTTTTAAAGCCAGAATATTGTCCGGGTCTCTTCTTAAAATACTTTCAAAATATTCAACAGCTTCTTCGTATCTTTTTCTTTCGTACGCGAGCCTGCCTAAATTATAAGTTGACGCTACCATTGTTCTGTCAGCCTGTCTGGCGCGGTTTAGCCATTTTTCCGCTTCTTCATACCTTCCAAGATCAAAATATGCCATACCAATAGAAAAATATTCTTCCGCGGAAGCGGGTGTGCTGGCGCAGCTGCCAAGAATAAGGATAAATGAACATATAATTATGAATAAAACTTTATATAACATCGATTCCTAATTATAATGGCGGACAGTAGTTAAAGGCTAGGGGGTAAGGCGACTCCATTGACAAAATATGTAAAAAAGTGGATTTTTAAAGAATATGAAATATATTTTCTGTCTGTTTAAGTCCGCGTTTTTAATCGCCGCTGTAATTTTCACAGTTTCCTGCCCGAATAATTCAGCCGGCTCTGTGGAACGGGAAGATCTTTTTTCGCTGGAAATAGGTCCAATGGAAGATCAAATTGGTTTATACAGATTAGACGGCAACAGGGGTATAAGACGAACCGGATTTACAATGAGGGAAGGTCTTTTTTTTATAGCGGACGGAAATAGCGGAAAAATAGTCCGTTATAATTCATACGGCGACATGCTTTTTATGATTTATAATGAAGATACAAATCCGCCTCCAATAGCGTTAAGAACAATTACAGAAGATGAACACGCGACCAGATGGGCTTATTCATATCCCCTTGAAGAACCGGGTTGGATCAGTGTTGATTCGCGCGGGCATATTTTTGTTGAGGATAGACTTCCGCTTCATGATCAGCGTTTTGATCAGGAAACAAGATCTTTGCTTGACGGCATTATTTTACACTTTGATCAAAACGGGCGTTTCATTAATTATCTTGGCAGGGAAGGAATTGGCGGCAGTCCCTTTCCGCGTATTGTAGGAATGACAACTTCTGTAAACGATGAACTCGCGATAATATGCCGTCTTCCTGACGGTTGGAATATTTATTGGTTTAGTTCTTCCGGAATACTTTTATATATTGTAAAAATTTCTTCAGATATAATTCCACCCCTTTCAGATTGGCCTGAAGCGATTTCGATTATAGACAGCATAACGGCGAGTCCCGATTCAAGGCGTCTTTATATTAAAGTGGATTATAACCGCGATACATTTGATCAATCTACAAATACCCGGACAGGAAGCGAGCCGATTAATTCAGTTATATGGACATTTAATATTGAAAATGGCTCATATGTTTCATCAGTAGAGATACCATTATTTGAAATAGTTGAAAATGGACGTCCTACGGATATCAGGGTATTTTATTCGGTTCTTGGCGCCGCCCGTAATGGCAAGATACTTTTTTACTTTCCTGTTGAAACCGGTTATACATTACTTTATGTCGATACTCAGACAAAAGAACAAAGGCGCGGATTTATCCAGTTCTCCAGTGATGAACTTAGATACAATGATTTTTTTCTGTCTACAGAAGGAATTTTATGCGCGATGCTGGCGGATAATTTTAACGTAAAATTGGTTTGGTGGCGAACTGATCGTTTTATGGGAGAATCTTTATAAATATTATGGATAATGATGAATTAACTTCGAATCAAAGACCGAACAGTAAATACAAACTTAGCAAGTCAAACGAAAATACTTCATCTGCCGAAGATAATATAATTTATCATTATAACCGTGAACGAAGATTAGCTAAAGCGCCGCAGGAAGTAAAGGATCTTTACAGTGAGCGTAAACAAAGCCGTTTTGGAATACTTGGAGTTTTGGTTGCTGACAAACCAAGAAGGATGCTTTTAGTAATAATAATTCTGTTATGCCTGGTTATAATGGCGCTTTCAAGATTTGGTTATTTTGATACAACCTATGTACTTGGCGGTAATGTAATCAATATAACAGGTACAAATTTTGATGGTACAACAATAATCGTTTTAAGAAAAACCGCGAATGATATTAATTCCTATACAGGTCATGTAGATATCGCTGTATCAGCGGTGGATACAACGGTAAATACCGGGGATGTTGATATACAAGATTCGCGATCCAATGTTTTCTACCACAGAGTTTTTTTCACATTGGAAAAAGAAGAGGTATTCCGTTTCGCCGCGCCTCTTTATGATTCCACTTTATTAATGGTACTTCAAACTGAAAGAAATACCCTTCAGATTAAATTTACACCAGATTAAGGTAATTACCGTTGACTTTTTACGTTTTTTCTGTTATTAATTAAATATGATACAGTTGTATTTTTTATCCATCGTATGTAATTGTCTTGCCGGATATGTGCTTTTCGCCGGAAGTGACAATAATGAAAATACACCATTTCCTGTAAACAACCCTACTTTTATTCTCGCGCTTGGTATATTAAGCGCTGTTTCCGGTGTTTTAAAACTGCTTTCATCAATGGATATCCCGGTTATTGGCGATTTACTGCCCGCGGCATCCGGAATTATCGCGGGAATTATATTGATTTTTGGCATTTACCGCCAGAATATATCTTCAAAACCCGGTGAGCTTGATCGTCTTGGGGTAAGTCTTTTAGCGTTTAGAAAACCAATAGGATTAATTTTATTGGCAGTCGCTGTTTTACATTTCCTTTTTCCAAGAGCGTTGTTTCTATAAATTTAGTTTTTTAGATTTTGCCAAATCTTAAAATCGACAAGAAAGCGTACATCAAAAATAGAAAGAGCCGCTCCCGCTTCGCCGTTTTGAATAAATAATCCCCTGTTACCAAAGTCAGAATATGCCGGTCCTTTAGTTCTTCCGATATACCGGTACGCGCCTATAATCGAAAAATCAAATCTTCCTGCCGTAATGGAAATTTTACCGGCAGGTTCCAGAAAAAGTCCCAAACTTGTATAATCTTTATATACCCGATGCGGACTTTTATTTCCGAATATTATAACTGATAAATGATCGTCTCTTGATACACAATATGTTAAAGGGCTAATCTGAAAAGATAAATCCAATGCTAATGGAAACAAAACTTGTGTTCCGATAGTAAAACCCGCGGAAATAAGATACCAATCCTGCTGATAACGGATAACTTCCTGACCTGAATAGGAAATTTTAATAGGATTATCGTCAATTGAATGATATGTATCCGGATTGGTACTTTTCCTTCTAGCGTATGTACCATTACCATCATTGCCGGAATAAGAAAAACGCATCCATGAAAAATTTATAAATGGTTTGATATAAAAAACTCCGGCTGGTATTGAGAAACCAAACGCTGCGTCAAATAAATAAAATTCCTTTGTTTTATTGGTGTGGCTGGAAAAATCAGTAAGTTCATTATTTACATCAGATTGCCAATCGCGATTTTCATGAATGCCTGAAACACCCGGTATACCCATTCTAAATGAAAGTGAAGTAAAAAAACCCGAAGCGCTAATAAAATTTGAACGGCTTATATCAACTTGAATACCATAATATAAAACAGGCTTCATTTCCCAGGTTAATTCGCTTAATAAATCGACATGAGTATTGGTCGGATATATAAGTTCCAAAGCCTCGCCGGAAACAAAACCAAACTGGGTACCAATGGAAAATTGGTAATCGCCTCCTGTTTGGTCATTGCAAAACGCGGAATTAATCGTAAAAAATGAAAATAAAATGATGACTAAAATCAAAAAAGAATATATATTTTTCATTAATATGAGAATAACAATGAAACACATATATAGTCAATTGTCGTATTTGGCATTTATTATCGTTTTAACCTTAAGTTTAATTACTTTAGGTTCCTGCTTTGGAAACAAGGATGAAGCGCCTGTAATTCCGCCTGTAACCTCTCCGTTATCAAAGGATTATATCGGTTTTGGGGTAATTACAGCTTCGTTTACGCATATTACTGTCGATCCCGCGGATAACAGTAGTTCACTCGGTTACCTGCGCCGAGGCTCATTAGTAAAGGTTATCAGGCGGCAGTTAAACAGAACCCCCGAAGGTTTTGTTTACTGGGTATTGGTAAACGGCGAACAGCAGGGTTGGCTAAAAGAAGAAGTTATGGAGATTTACATTAATGAAAGTCAAGCCAGAACCGCTTCTGAATCCATGTTAAAGTAAGTTTCCAAGTTGTCCGCAAGCGCCCATTATAGATCTTCCCTTGTGTAAGCGTTTTGTTACTTTTAATTTTTGGTATTCGAGCATTCTGATAAAATCCTGTACTTCCTTTTTATCAGGTTCGTTTAATGGCTTACCTTCAAATAAGAGATCCGGTACTGGGTTCCATGGAATAATGTTAATAACCGTATCTAAACCTTTGGCAAACTCCGCGATGGAACAGGCGTCTTTATTACTTGTATTAATGCCGCCAAGTAAAGGTATTTCCAATGTAATACGGCTTTTACTTTTTTTCTGAAACAACAATAAAGCTTCTTTTATTTTTTTTAACGGATTGGATTTGGAAATCGGCATAAGTTTTTGTCTTAAATCTGTGTTTGCCGTAACAAGCGAAAGAGCGAGACGGATATAAGGACCATTTCGCGCGATGTCAAAAAGACCGTCACAAATTCCGCAGGTAGAAACAGTTATTCTGCGCCTTGAAATATTCATGCCATGCGGGTCGCAAAAAAAAGAAATAGCCTCGCGAAGATTTTCCAGGTTTAATAGAGGTTCCCCCATTCCCATGATCACGA
>WQXE01000059.1 GCA_009784995.1 Treponema sp.
GATTCCTATTCGGCTTTTTTTGAAAATGATTCTTCTACAGCGACAGGTTTGGAAGGTTGTATAAAACAGACCAATATAGAAACTGTAATAATTGGCGGGCTCGCTACAGATTATTGTGTGTTATACAGTGCCATGGATTCCAGGAGATTGGGTTTTAATACAATTGTTGTAAGCGACGCTATCCGCGGAGTAAATAACCCCGAAGGCTCCGTCGAAAAAGCGATAGAAACAATGAAAGCCGAAGGGATAAAATTCCACACTTCCCAAGAAATACTTGATATTATTAATGGAAAATAGCGCGTTATTTACAGATTTTTATTCTCTGACAATGGCGCAGGGTTATTGGAAAAATAACAGAAACGAACGCGCTGTGTTCGAAATGTTTTTCCGCCATCAACCGTTTGGCGGCGGTTATTCGATTTTCGCGGGGCTTGGAACTCTTCTGGAAAAAATTACTAGTTTTTCTTTTTCTGATGAAGATATAACATATTTAAAAAGTTTAAATATGTTTGATGCCGGTTTTTTGGATTTTCTTAAAACATTTAGTTTTAATGGTACACTTTGGTCAATGGACGAGGGAACCGTAATTTTTCCCCAGGAACCTGTTATTAGAGTCGAAGGTAATCTTCTTGAATGTCAAATAATCGAAGGATTGCTTTTAAATATAATTAATTTTCAAACATTGATCGCGACTAAAACATGCCGCGTCTGGCTTGCCTCCAAAAAAGGAATGTTAATGGAGTTTGGTCTTAGGCGCGCGCAGGGGCAAAACGGAGCGATATCGGCGTCCCGCGCCGCTTACATCGGCGGTTCTTCAGGTACAAGTAATACATTGGCAGGCGCTGTTTTTGGAATTCCTGTATTGGGAACAATGGCGCATTCATGGATAATGTCGTTTGACAGCGAAGAAGAAGCGTTTAATGTTTACGCCGATCTTTATCCAGATAAATCAATTTTTTTAATCGATACTTACGACACTTTAAAAAGCGGTATACAAAACGCTATTAAAGTTGGCAGGAAATTAATCGAACAGGGAAAAAATTTTGGCGTGCGCCTCGATTCAGGCGACATACAGTATCTTTCAACAGAAGTTCGCCGCCTGCTTGATGAAGCCGGATTTAAAAACGCTTTTATTACAGTATCAAATGATCTTGACGAAAACATAATCGAAACACTCGTAAAAGAAGGAGCGCCTGTAAACAGTTGGGGTGTAGGTACAAAACTTGTAACAGGCGGTTATGAATCGGCTTTTACCGGTGTTTATAAATTATCCGCTATATATGGAAAAAACGGTATTAATCCTGTAATGAAATTTTCTGATAATCCGGGAAAAACAACAAATCCGGGTGTTAAACAAGTTTGGAGAATCAAGGATAAAAATGGCGGCGCGGTCGCTGATATACTAAGTATCGATAATAATGAAAACGAGGATTTATTAAAGAAGGGGCAGCGTTATAACTTTTGGCATCCTTCGGCAGATTACCGTCATTTTATTCACACAATCGAAAATGACATACAACCGCTTTTAAAAAAACGAATGGAAAACGGTAAACTTACAGGGGTTCTTCCTTCTTTAAATGATGTAAAATCTTTTGCCGAAAAAGACCTGGATAATTTTGATTCCACCTATAAAAGACTTTTAAACCCGCATATATACAAGGTTTCGATTACCGAAAAACTGCGTAATCTTAAGCTTGAATTGATACAAAAGCACCAAAAGAATATGTATTAATTCTTTGTATTTGACCGTTGAAATAATAACATATAATAGATACAATAACTCATGGTTCAGACTGAAACGTTTTTTGAAAGCCACGATGGGACTAAACTTTTTCTGTATCGATGGTCTGCTGAGCATATAGAACAGCCAAAAGCGGTATTGCACATAATACATGGAATGGCGGAACACGCGTTCCGTTACAAACGACTCGCGGAAAAACTTACTAACGCGGGAATTGAAGTTTGGGCAGCCGATCAGCGCGGCCACGGCAAAACCGCGAACCTGAAAATAAACAAACCCGATAGGGGAGGGCTTTTAGGACATTGTTCGGATGGTAATGGTTTTACAAATGTTACCGCCGATATCCATAAAATTAATATAGAAATCCGTAAAAATAGACCCAGTATTCCGTTTTTTCTATTAGGTCATTCATGGGGTTCTTTTATACTTCAAAACTATATGGAGTATTCTAAACCTTCTTTAGACGCGGGATACGGCTCTTCTCCTGACAGTTTAAAAATAAGTGGATTTATTTTATCGGGAACAAAGGGACCCGGCGATTTTATGGTAAAAATAGGGGTTCCTTTTATGACATTGTTCGCGGTTCTTCGCGGACAGCGTAATGGTTCGCGTTTCGCCAAAGCTATGGCGGACGGACCTTATAATAAACCTTTTAAACCAAACCGCACAGCGTTTGACTGGCTATGCCGCGATGAAGCGGAAGTTGATGATTATCTCGCGGATCCTCTTTGCGGTTTTTTATGTTCTACAGGGTTTTACAGGGACTTGGCAAAGTTACTGTATAATATTCACCTCCCAGACGCGACAGCGAGAATAAATAAAGCGTCGCCTGTATATGTTTTTTGCGGCAGCGCCGATCCTGTAGGTGATATGGGAAAAAGTCCGACCGCTTTGGTAAACATATACCGAGATTTGGGCATAAACGATTGTGAGTTTGTGTTATATCCTGGCGCCAGGCACGAAACATTAAATGAAACCAATCGTGAAGAAGTTATCGAAAACCTTCTTTCATGGATTAACAAACGTTGTGAATGAGATATAGATATTCCGCAGGACCTAACGGTAAACTGAAAAAAAAAGCAATTATATACACTCCGGATGAACACGGAATAAACTTTAACGATGTAGACAGCGAAGCTGTAAATATTATCAGGAAATTAAAGAGCGCGGGGTTTGATTCATACATTGTAGGCGGCGCTGTACGGGATTTAATTCTGGGAAAAAAGCCAAAAGATTTTGATATTGTAAGCGCCGCAAGCCCAACGCGTATAAAAAAAATATTTCGTAATTCAAGAATAATTGGTCGGCGTTTCCGTCTTGTTCATGTTTATTTTGGCCAGAGGATATTTGAAGTTTCTACTTTTCGTTCTTTAAAAGACGGACATACAAGCAATACATTTGGCACAATAGAAGAAGATGTACTACGACGCGATTTTACATTAAACGCTCTTTTTTATGATCCGCAGCAGCAAATTGTTGTTGACTATGTCGGCGGCATGAATGATATTAAAAAGAAACTTGTTAAACCAATTATAACTCTTTCAGAAATTTTTACTGACGATCCTGTCAGGATGATTAGAGCCGCCAAGTACGCCGCCGCGACAGGTTTTTCTTTGCCTCTCAATCTTAAGATGAAGATATCCGCGCAATCCAATTTACTTCAATCAATTTCGCCGTCGCGCCTTACAGAAGAAATTTTAAAAATTATCAATTCAGAAAACGCCGATGTAATCGTAGATTTTCTTGACAAGATGGGACTTTATTATTACCTTCAGCCGCAAGCCGCTCTTTTAATGCGAAAAAAACCGGATTTTAGAAAACGTTATTTGCAAACTATGACTGATTTAAAAACAAAGGAAAATAAACGAGGTCTTGTTTTAGGTTCGCTTTTCCGTGATTATCTGGAAGACACCGCCGAGTGGAAGCCGGGATCAATCGACAACTTTAAAGAAATTTGCAAAACAGCGCGTGATTTTGTTCTGCCAATGAATCCGCCGCGTTTTGAAATGCAATACGCGGTAAAAAAGTTTTTAACATTAAAAGGTATAACTGTAAAAAGAGCTTACCCAAAACCTGTTTTTGATAATACTGATGGCAGTTCGTCTGCCGCTAAAAAAAGAAGGCGCAAAAACAGGAAAAAATCAGAAACCAAAAATGAACAGTAAAAATTATTCCGATACTTTATCGATAATAATATTTACTTCTTCGATTAATATTCCTGTGTAACGTTCAATTGTGTCTATAATATATTGCTGCATTTCGTGCATACCGCCAAGTTGAATACCGTAAGGGACATCGATTGTAATAATAAGACGATATCCCATTTCCGCGTTTTTAACATGTAATTTCTTTATTTTAATTTCTTTATTGTATTCATCAACACAGTGGGTTACTAAATGTATTAAAGCTATTTCCGAAATTATAACTCTACCATGTTTTGAATATACAGGTCTAACAAGAGATTTTTCATGCAAAACAGGAACTAGTCCTATACCGGCAGGCACTTTGTCATGTTCGCTTTGAGTACTGGAAATTTTTCGCCGTTTTAATATTCTGATCGCGTCAAAGAAAATATTCGGATAACTTCTTTTTACTTCCAAAGAAGGTACGGGAATTACATGTTTTCCTTCGATACGTCTTGTGCGGATTGCTTTGTCAATTTCTTCCTGAGAAGCGATATCTTCGATTTTTACTATTTTTGCCGGCGGCGGAAGCTGCAAACGCGCGGCAATTTTAAAAACCATTTTTTCCGAAGTTCCCAAAAGCAAAATGCGCTAGAACTTTTCATTTTGCAATCTGCGCGCGACATCGTCTCTGTGGGATTTTTCATCAAACAAGGCGACTTTAACCGCCGCCAAAAAACTGTTTTCCTTTTTCGCTGAATGACCCGCAAGGATGCGGTTATCTCTTATTAATAAACCGTCATCTATAATGAGTTCAATTCTGTATCTTTGAGCTACGAACTTAGCGTGAAAACTTTTACCTGTACCGCTTTCTCCAACAAGAGCAAAAACTTTCTTTCGCCTAAAGGCTAATAGAACGTTTGTGACGATCATTTGTAAAAATAAATTACATACCGAAAGTGCGTAATTCAGCCAATAATTGCCTTGCTCTATCTCTGACAGGTGTTATATATTGTCCTTCAGAAATCATTACAAGACATCTGACCGCTTCAGGTGAATTTAAACCGTTGCTTCTTCTGGCAATTTTTTCGAAAGCGTCGATAGTAGCAAGAGCCATCAGGTTATCCGGATTTAAATTAGAGAAACGATTCATAACCCAGGCAATGTGAATTACTGTTTCGTTATTATCGTTCATTCCAATATCACCAAGAGCCTTAATCGCTTCTTGAAGAACCATTGGTTCATTTTCATATTGTAAAACTTCTATAAGAGATAATCTTGCTTCTTCCGTACCCATCTGTCCTAAAAGTCTTGCAGACTGCCGTCTGATGTCGGGGAAATTATTTACAACACGGTTATTTTCTCTCGCGACAGATCTTCTTCCTTCTCTGGAAAGAAAATCCAATGTTTGGCGGATTTCATCGTTGGTGCTTCCGCGTCCGATTGCTTCACTCATAAATTCAATAGCGATTAATTTTTGTTCTCTTGTTGTTGATCTCGCGGTTTCGCGAATAATCATAAGCTCCATTGATTCTTGCAAATAAGATTCTTCAATAGTCATATCCCGGCTTTGCGTAACAGCTGTAGATACCAATATTAGCGCCATTAAAAATAAAATAGAAAAACGTTTTAATGAAAACATAGTAAATCTCTCCTTAAAAATTAATTAATTATTGTCCAGTTATTACCGATTTTTTCCAGCGCGTATAATCGCAGCCTCTGTTCTTCGCCTCTTGAATTAATGCTTATTGTAAACGCGTTAACTCTGTTTACAGTGATAAATTCTATATCATCAACCCTGCTGTTTGCTCTTGAAGGAACAACAACATGAATAAAATAATCTTCCGCGTTTCTTAATACGATATTTCTGGTTCTCATCGCGGGCTGTTCGGATATCTGCCTAAGATTTTCGGCGGATGAAATTTCATCAAAATAATCACGGGATAAACAAGCTCTCCATGCCTGGAAGTTCCTGTTTCTGATAATTTGATTAAGATTTTCTATAAATAGCTGTACTTCGATTCTTGTTGAATCATATTGAGCCTGACTGATTGTTCTTGGATCAAAAGCGCTTACCTGGTTCGCGGGTCTTTCGTTTGAAGTTGATGTATTTGGCGGTGAATTTTCAGTTTTTTCAGGAGAAGAGCCGCAAGAGAGCATAATTAACGCCATCATAATTGATAAGCTTAAAAAAATCCTTTTCATATGATTAATGTATACCATTTTATTGAATTTGTCAACTTTTACGGGAAATTTAGGTTGACCGCATTTAATACAGATTGTATTGTTAAATATGAAAAATAACTGGTTGATTATATGTTGAAAGCCGCTTTTCCGGGTTCATTTGACCCTCCAACTTCAGGGCATATTAATATAATTCAAAGAGCCGCTTCCATTTTTGGGGAACTTGTTGTAGTTGTAGCCGAAAACAGGCAGAAAAAGTATCTTTTTAACGCGGAAGAAAGGGTAGAAATGATACGCGAGCTTGTTAAAGATTGTAAAAATGTATCTGTCGCCGTTTGTGATTGCCTGATAGTTGATTATCTAAAAAGGAACGATATTAAATTACTCTTAAGAGGGGTACGGGGTCTTGAAGATTTCTCTTATGAATTTGAACTTTCCGTGATGAATAGGACCCTTGATCCTGATATTGAAACAATTTTTATGACTACAGACCCTGAATATTTTGTAATTCGATCATCGGCGATTAAAGAATTAGCTTCTTTTGACGGTAATTTACATGGAATGGTTCCCGAACTAGTTGCAAAAGCTTTAAAAAATAAGTACAATTCAATCAGCTCTTGACTTGTTTTTTCTTATTTTATTTTTTTGAAAAATCAGGTGATGGGCAAATTGACAAAAGTTAAAAAAGTGTCTTGACAATTAAGACAGGTTTTGTTAGTATCACATTAGGTTAAAGAGGTTAGATTATGGCAGTACCCAGAGGTAAAACGTCAAAAGCCAGGACGAGCCGTCGGCAGTCCATTAACATGAAACTTACCGCGCCCACAATGATAGATTGCAATACATGCGGCAACAAGGTTCTTTTGCACCGGGTTTGCCCCAAATGCGGTTATTACAGGGGAAAGCAGGTAATAGTGCCCTAAACCTTAAGGTAATTCCATCGGGGTTATCAAAGTTTAGGAACCGAATTACAAAGTTTAAATAAGGGGAAAGAAATGGACGAATTGTTTGAAAAAATGAAAAAGCTCATCGCTGAAAAACTTGAAGTTGATGAAGGCAAGATCACAATGGAAGCGTCATTCCGGCAGGATTTAGGCGCGGATAGTCTTGATACTTATGAATTGGTTTACGCTATCGAAGATGAAATGGGTATTAATATTCCTGACGAAAAAGCCAATGAATTTGAAACTGTAAAGGACGCGTACGAATTTATTAAATCCCAGCAAAAGTAATAACATCCTCAGTTTAGAAAGAAAAAACAAGCTGGCGGTTTTTCAAAAAGCCGCCGGTTTTAAATTTAAAGACATTTCTCTTTTAAATCTTTCATTTACGCACCGCTCTGTATCCAACGAAACCGGCGTTAAAGCCAACAATGAACGCCTTGAATTCCTGGGCGACTCTATACTTGGCGCTGTCTGCGCCACTTTACTGTATCAATCATTTAAAGAAAAAAGCGAAGGCGAGCTTGCCAAAATTAAAGCCGTAGTTGTTTCTGAAGAAATTTTATCCGAAATCGCGCTTGGTCTAAAAATTGATCAAATGCTGCTTCTTGGCAAAGGCGAAGAGATGTCCGGCGGCAGAACAAAAAAAACAATTCTTGCAGACGCGATGGAAGCGGTTATCGGCGCTTTATATATAGACAACGGTTATAAAAACACTTTTGATTTTGTAAGCCGCTGCATTCAGCCGCAAATTAAAAAAGTAACGGGCGAAAATTTTCATAACGATTATAAATCGATATTACAGGAATTCTGCCAGCAGCAATTCAAGTGTTATCCCGAATACATAATGGTAAAAAAAACAGGTCCCGAACACGACCGCACCTTCTGGATGGAAGTGCGAATAGGGCAGACTGTTTATGGCGCCGGAAAAGGACGCAACAAAAAAAGCGCCGAGCAGGACGCCGCGAAAGAAGCCTACCTGAAAATTAAAGCGTAACTTAATAGAAAAGATATAGGGAAAATTTTCACGCCAAGACACAAAGGACACAAAGTTTTATTAAACAAGTCTTTTCGGGCATAAACGGTGCCTGTCACTTTTTTTGTTTCTACAAATCTTCCAAAGGCATACATTTAATAGTATCTTTGATATGAAATTGTTCTCCGTGTTGTTTAAAAAGAGGGTTGCATAACGGAACAATATATTTTTTTCCCTTGTTACGTCCATCTAATACTTCAACAGGAGAGCCAAAAAGATTTTCAGATTCCGAACAGGCGGCTTCTGAACACTTTGGTCCCATTATTCCAAAATGGTCTTTCCAGCGTTTGAGTTTTCCGGCTGACGCGTTATCTTTACTGGTTCCATATATAATTTTTACAAAAATCGGCATAATTACCCCCAATAAGTAATAATTATAAAACCTTATTGTAAAATTCGCAAACGCGGTTTGTATTATATTGGAACTTTAATCCTTTTCTTTAAGCAAAAAGTCGTTATTCAAAACCTTAAACGACACAGCTTTTGGAGAATTAACATCGCGCACAACGATGCCTTCTTTATCTAGACCGCTTGGGTATTTACCTTTTGCCTTTTCCAAAAGTATTTCCAGCGAATAATCAAAATTATCTCCGCGCTCTTCCAAAGGAACGGTTTTTAACCCAAGCTGCGCGCATACCGCGATCGCTTCATCGTAAGGCAGGTAACGGTTTGATTGCGCGTCTTTTACATCAAAGACATTCCATTCGATTTCAGCTAGGCGCAGTTTATTTT
Source organism: Treponema sp. (assembly GCA_009784995.1). GTDB lineage: Bacteria > Spirochaetota > Spirochaetia > Treponematales > Breznakiellaceae > WQXQ01. Next base: position 8,758 of record WQXE01000059.1, read on the forward strand.
TTTGTATACCGGGACCTATTATTTCCCCTGTTATAACAAGATTCCTGCCAAGTTTCGCGAATTTTTCTTTTAAGCCGTACTTGTAAACAGGCAGCCAATAAAGAGCGTCCTCTTCGTCTTTTATTTCTTTGTTTCTGCTACAGCAGCCGATCTTACCATCAATGTAATAAACAATCCCGGATGTGCCATCCATTTTTGTAGTGATATAATACGGCTTTCCTTTTAATTGTTCGAGTAATTCCAGCGCGGACTGTATTCGTATTTCGTCGGAAGCCGGTATACCATGCGGACGTTCTCCGATAATCGTGCCGCCGGCGTTGGCGGTTTCAGGAATGTACCATTTTTTTACATTAAGTTTTTCTGTAACATCAGTACCTTCGTTACAATCTTTAAGTTCGGGAAACTTTTCCAGCGGCAATAAAAGCCCCTGGGAAAGCTGCCCTCGCATTTTCATCGAACGTATGCGAAATCCTTCGCCATTGTCGACATTGTCCCGGTAAGATGACGCGCGCAAAAATTCATAACGTTCGTCTATAGGCAGGAAACTGTCTACTTCGTAGTAAACACCCAAATCACCTTCCTTGAACTCGCCTTTTTTTATTACGCATTGCCAACCCATAACATGAGCAAGCTCAAGAAAATCCGAATCCGGTATGGAGCTTATGCCTTTTACCTTTTGAATAGTTACAAGCAATCTCATATATACCTCACTAAATGATGATTATGCCGATAATATACAGTATAAACATGAATAAAACAGTCAAAAAAAAGAAAGTTGCGTCAAAATCATCCCAAAAACGAAAAAAAGCGAGTTTTTCTGACGCGATAAGAGCGTTTTTACTGGTTGGAATACTCGTCGCTTTATCCGCGGGTATTTCACTCGCGATAATTATGATTCATTCAGGATTTAATAATAAAATTGATGATATACAGGATATTATTTTTGAAGATGAAATAATAAACAATACAACTGTTGAACCTGATATAGAACCAGATACAAAAACTACGCCAACTGTAAGTACAACTGTTGGTACAAATACCGCGACCAATACAACTACAACTTCCAATACAATCGCGCAAATACCTGTTGAACATAAGGGTTATTTGGTTTTTGTTATTGATGACGCGGGAAACAATCTTAGGGAACTTGAACCGTTTTTAAATATTCCGGGACCTTTAACAATCGCGGTTTTACCGGGTTTGCCATATTCAGCGGAAGCCGCCAAGCGAATAAGAGCGGCGGGCAAGGAAGTTATTTTGCATCAGCCTATGGAAGCGATCGGCGCGCAGGATCCGGGACCGGGCGCGATATATACAGGTATGAGCGCGGAAGAAATAAGATCGATATTAAGACGTAACATTGCCGAAATTGGTCCTGTTGTTGGAATGAATAATCATCAAGGATCTAAAGTTACTATGGACAGCGATGTTATGCGGATCATATTGGAATTTTGTAAAGATAATGGAATTTATTTTCTGGATTCAAGAACTACAGCGGATTCCGCGGCACCTGTTGTCGCTAGGCAAGTAGGAATTAAAATCGCGGAAAGAAATATTTTTATTGACAACGAACAAAATAAAGAAGCTATGCTTCGATATATTTCAAACGGACTTACAAGAGCGCAAAGAAACGGCAGCGCAATTTTTATAGGTCACACATGGTCGCCGGATTTAGCTCCGCTTCTTACCGAACAATTCGCGCTTTATAAAGAACAAGGTTATACCATATTAACCGTTTCTGATATACTCAAAAGATGACAGTACTTGGTATAATTTAAACACTTCATATAACATATATCGTAGCTATACCCACGCCTATTACTTTGCTAAAATGGAAATAATGACTACTTTCGAGCAAGTCTTACAAAAATACCGTGAAACCTCATTTTCCGAGCGTGATAAGGGTTACCGCTTCGAGAAACTCATGCAGTCATTTCTCAAAGTTTACCCCCTTTATGAAGGTAAATTCTCTAATGTCTGGCTCTGGAACGAATTCCCCTCAAGAGCGGATTTTGGTTCTGGCGATAAAGACTTAGGCATAGACATAGTTGCCCGAACTAAAGACGGCGAATATTGGGCTGTCCAATGCAAGTGTTATCAAGAAGATGCCGTAATTGATAAACCCAAAGTAGACACATTTATTGCGACATCAGCCAAGTCATTTTATGATGTAAATGAGGCAGGCAGGAAAGTCACCTTCTCATTCCGATTATGGATTGACACTACAAAAAAAGGTTTTAATTCAGCCGCAGAAGCAACTATACGTAACCTCACTCCAGAACTAGGGCGATTAGGTTTTCATCATCTTCTTAATTCAACAGTAGACTGGATTAAACTTGATGAAGGCAAAAAAACTACCGTTTTAAAATACGACCCCAAATCGCACCAGCAGACTGCCATAGATGATGTTCACAATTACCTCAAAGTAAATGATAGAGGAAAACTCATCATGGCTTGCGGAACCGGAAAAACATTTACCAGTTTACGCATTGCCGAAAAAGAAACCGATGTCGGCTGCGAAGCAGACGCAAACGGCTTAGTGCTTTTCCTTGTACCTTCAATCGCTCTATTGGGGCAAACCTTGCGGGAATGGAAAAATCAATGTAAAAAACCAATACACGCTATTTGTATTTGCTCTGATTCTGCAGTATCTAAAACAGAAGATGTATTATCCGCAAGTGTGGTTGATCTTGCTCTTCCGGCATCTACATATGATAAAAACATAAAAAGACAAATAGAAGCGGCACGTTTAGCGCAAAAAACAGATGGCGGTAATATCGTAGTTTTCTCTACATACCAATCCATTGATGTAATAAGCGATGTTCAAAAAGC
>WQXE01000060.1 GCA_009784995.1 Treponema sp.
ACTGTTCCATATTAATCCCTCGCTAATACCAAAATTTCTGTTATTTTTTCTTTAAAAGTTTTTTCCTGAACGGGTTTAACGATATAATCGGTAGCTCCGTTTTGAAGCGCTTCTATTACGCTGAACTTTCCTCTTTCTGAAGTGACCATTACAATTGGCAGGTCTTTATATTGAGGCATGGCTCTTACAACTTTTAAGAATTCCATTCCATCCATTCCCGGCATATTCCAGTCAAGAAAAACTATTGTTATATTGTTGCTTTCCAGAAGCCGAAGTGCCTGTTTCCCATTTTCCGCTTCCAAACAATCAAATGGCTTTTTCATTGTTGAAAAAGTATTTTTGACAATATTTCTCATTATTATACTGTCATCTACAACCAAAATCTTTATCATTTTTTATTATCCTCATCCTCTATCTTGTCTTTAATTTTATTACAAATTCCTTTTTTTTGTCAAGTATCTATAAAAATCTTGCGTTTTATTGTATATTTTTATTATATAATGATTTTTACTACTTTTATTATCGGCTGTTTTACTCCCGCTCTTCAATCAAACCCAAAATGGGATTCAATTTTCACTTTACTTGAAAAATGGCGTAATGATATTTCCGCGAGCGCTGATGACGCGGATCCTTCTGTAAGTACTGTCGCGGAACATTACCGTAATGACGCGTGGGCTGTTTTGGCTTCTACAATAATAAGTTTGCGGACAAAAGATGAAGTAACCCTAATCGCATCAGAAAAGCTATTAAAAAAAGCTGATAATCCTGTTAAATTGAATAAATTAAAAGAAACAGAAATTGAAAAATTAATATATCCCGCGGGTTTTTACCGTAATAAAGCGGCTTCGTTAAAAAAAATCGCGACAATTCTCATAGAACAATACGACGGTAAAGTTCCTAATTCTATGGATGAATTGCTAGCGCTTCCTGGAGTTGGAAGAAAAACCGCGAATCTTGTACTAAACGAAGCTTTTGATATGGACGCGATTTGTGTTGATATTCATGTCCACCGGATTTCCAACCGCTGCGGCTGGTTATCAAGTAAAACACCTGATGAAACAGAAATGATTTTAAGGGATATTTTGCCTAAAAAATACTGGAAAAGGATAAACTATCTTCTTGTACTTTACGGACAAAAATTATGCCGTCCTGTGAGTCCTTATTGTTCAAAATGTGTAATTAAAAAACACTGCGCGAAAAATGGTGTGGAAAAATCCAGATAATTTTTTAACTTTGATGTTGTTTGTTTTTATTTGATGTTATTATTCACGCCGAAATATTTAATACTCCGGCGCGAATAAACACATAACTATTTTTTTTGACGGCCGGCAGATTTACTTGCTTTTGGAATACCTTTAAGAGCTTTAATTAAAGTTTTATTGTTAGCTGCTTTTACAAGGTCGAATTCCATTTGCGCCAATAGCCAGAAATCAGGCTTTGTGGAAAAATATTTAGCGAGACGTACGGCGATTGATGTTGTAATTCTGCTTTTGTCAAGGCTTATAAGCCTTAACGCGGTTTGACTGCACTTGATTTCTTTAGAAAGTCTGTTACAGTTAAGCCCGTACTTTTCCAGATAATCCAATAGCAATGTTCCTGGTGATTGTTTTGTTTTTGGCATGTTAACTCCTTAAAATGAAATATAATATAAAAATAATTTTTAGTCGAGTACTTTTTATAATTATTTTATAATTTTTTCTTTTTTCCACATTATTTTTTCGTTAATTCTACAATTAATTATAATATGTTCACTAAAACCAGCTAAATTGAGCGTTTGAAGCGCGATTTCGTAATTTCCATCAATATCTTCCGCTTTATGAGCGTCCGCGGTAATAATTACAGGTATATCAAATTCTTTTATAATTTTTAAAAAAGAAAGTGATGGATATACTTCGTTGAATCTTTTTTGATTTATCGCTCCTGTGTTAACCTCTATAACAATACCTGTTTTTGCCGCCGCTTTCGCGATTTCTTTTTGCCGGTTTATCTCATCTTCCTGACGCCATAAATTTTTTCCATAACAATTTTTTTTAATTATATCCGCGTGTCCCAATATGTCAAAACCGCCCGCTTCGATCATTTCCAATTGAGTGTCATAATAATCATTCATTAAAGCTTGCGCGTCTCCATTATAACCTTCCTTTAACCCTTTTTCAAATTCTTCTATTGGTCCGTCAACTGTAAAAGGCGCCGCGCCGTTTTTTGGCGAAACAAAATGCGCGCTGCCAATTAAATAATCCGGGTTTAATGATGTTATATCATTGTCCAAAGGAGATCTTAATCCCTTTATATAATCCGCTTCGAATCCAAGATAAACATTTAATTTTCCGAACCAGCGTTTTTTAGCGTTTCGCACCTCATTAACATATTCATTTACATTTTCTTCTTTTAAATTCCAGTCGCTTTTTCTGCCGATTTGTTTTTCTATCGGTACGTGCGCGCTAAATCCAACCGCGTAAAGATTTTTTTTATATGCCGCTTCGCACATTGTTTCTATGTCATCTTTGCCGTCACAAAAAGTTGTATGGGTATGTAAACTTGTTAATAATGTATTCATTTTATTTCCTTTTTTAACGCTCCGCTTTTTTTATCACGATAATTATCGCGATCATTTACAGAAAATTCTACAAGTTTGTTTTTTGGAACAATACTTAAAGAAGTTAAATCTTCTATACGGTTTTTTTCTCCTGTTATAAGGATTAATCCCTGATTCGAACATCCATATCTGCCGAACTTATTTTCCGGCAAAGGAAAAGCGTCTGATAAAACACGCGCGCCGGATATATCTATATTAGCTGTTTCTTTTATCTTTTTTTCGTTTTTTTGTGTTAATAAAAAACTTAAAACCAGCCTGTCTTTTGGAAGTTTCGCGGCGGCGGAAAGCCTGCGTAATTCATTTGGAGCGTCAAAGGTTTCAAAAGCGAAATGACACCAGCGTTTTTTTGTGTCAATCCAGTTTCGCCCGCGAATGGTTTTTGTTTGGCTGCCAATGAGAGGGCAAGCTGCCGTATGCGTGCAAGGCGAAACAGGCTGATGATTTAATTTTATTAACTCTTCGCGTAAAAAAGAAATAAATTTTCCGGATTGAGGAACACCGGGTTCTACTGTTAAAATAAAAGCGTCTTGTGAAGCTTCGTTAATTAAAAATCCCGCCGCGTTTGCCGCGAAATGTTTTAATCCTTCGCTGTTATTATGAGGCAGTGTTTCGTATACTTCATTAAAAATATTAACAGCGCTTACAAGATTCGCTTTTTTTCTTTTTCTGGTATTGTTTTGGTTTACTTTTCTAAAATCGATATCTTCTTTTATTGTGTTAATCTTCCAATTATTTTCTTTTCCGCTTAAAGCATCAAAAAACTTTTTTCCCGCTTCCAGCGCCGGATTACTTCTGTCAACGCAATTGATCTCTAAATTAATTTTTCGCAAATCAGGACGTGTTATCCAAAGCGCTGAAACAAAAGTTAAAGGACCGCATCCGATGTCTGTAATTGTATCTCCGGCTGAAAGTTTTATATCAAGGTTTGGAATTAAAAGACATAACCGGTATAAATTCCATGGAAGAAAATAATATAAATAAGCGCTAAGATAATTAGGACGCGTCAGATATGATAAAGACCGTTTACCCCTGTTATTTGTAAGCAAACCTGATAATTCCGCTATATCAGACGGAAGCTTACTGCGAAATTTCTGCGGAATAGGAAAGATCTTATTAATTATTTCTGGTACCTGATCAATGAATTGTTTTGCTTCATTATTTAAATCTCTGTGCCTCTGTGTCCCCGTGTGAGATTCTTTTGTAATAAACACAATTTACCTGCTGATTACAGCCGAAACAGGTACCACTTCGTAGCCGCTTCGTACTAACGCGTCAAGCAATACTTCGATTCGCTGGAAAAGATATTCATCCCTGCTGCCTGAAAGTAAACCAATACGAATTGGAACAACAGCTCCCGCTTGCCTTCCCTGATTTAACTGCTGCATTACCTGATCTATTATTTGCGCGGGTGGAACCTGGCGCAGATTGTGTCTTAAAGAATCTTCTCTGGAAATCCAATCCCCGGGGTCTATACTTCTTACAGCCGTTCTATAACCTGCCGCGGCTGCAGCTTCGTTTATTAAATTGGAACCGCGGTAATAAGGAGGATGCCAAAGAAGCGAAAGTTCTTTTCCTGTAGCTTTATTAAATTCATCTTCGTTACGCGCGAGCCCCTGTGTGATAAACTCCCGTGTTATCCGGTATCTTGAATCAGAAAAATCAATTGGCGCGTAAAACATGGATGCTGTTTCGTGTCCTGCTTCGATTATCATTGACGCGGCGGCGGGACTACGCCTTATAAACTCGCCATTAAGAAAAAACGTGACTCTTATATTGTAACGGCGAAGAGCCGCCAATACATCTGCTAATCCGGTATCGTCATCATATAAATCAAAACAAAGCGCGATCCGCGCGGGACGGTTTAAAGTAAAAGCGCTGTTCGCGGTATGCCTTGATACAAGCGAAAATGTTCCTGTCGATTGTAAATTACGTACCATTGGAATATTTCTAAAATGTCCTGTTGATTGAGTTTCCAGAAAAACACGGAAACGATCTGAAGATAAAGAAACCTGACGCAGATTAACGCTTGACGCCTGCGACCACGCGGCGGTTCCATCGCTTACATACCAGTCGTTTCCTGTTCTTGCGAATATCCTTGAAACTCCTCTTGAAGTTTCTTCAAATCTAAATTCATCCGCGCCGGAAAGAGTTATAATTCTGCGAGGATATGAAGAATCAGAAACATTTATTTCTTCTATAAATCTTGAATTACCGATTATTAATAAATTATTGTCAGCCCAAATACAAGAATGAACTTGTTCGCGGTCTAATCTTTGAATAAGCTGCCAATTTTCACTGTTCCAAAGTTCAAGACCGTTTTCTCCCCAAAAAACTATTTTTGTTCCGTCGGGAGACATAACTCTGTTTTTTAATAATACATTTTGCCGGTTAAATGTTGAAACAGTATTCCCAAAACGAATAGCTGTAAATTGATTACCTGTAAAGTAACTTACCATAAATGAATCGGAAGATAACCACATAACTTCGATATTTTCCGCTCCGTGCGGAATTGGAATATTAGGAAGAAATGATATTTCTGAATTATTTTGATTATCGTCAAGTTTAAAAAGGAAAAGACTCCTTGTTCCTTTATTAATCAAAATTGAATTTGAATTGGGCGAAACCCAGTAACGATCAAAGTTCGAATCAAAGTTAAACGGAAAAATCGCGACTACTTTGCCAATGGAAAGAAAATCGCCGTAGATTGTCCGCGTAAAAAGTTCAGGGCTTAATACCCTGTACAATGTGTTTCCTGTAAAATAATAAAACTCACCCTGCCTGTTCCATAAAACCGATTTAATTCCGCCTTCGCCTATCATTCTGAAACGCTCGTCAATTAAAACAGAACTGTCGTCCATAATAGGAAAGTAATAAAGCCTGCCGCCTTTTGAATATACAAAAAGCCTTGAATCGGGGTTCCATCTTGCCGGGAAGTCATTTTCGGGCAGTTCAATTCGTTCAGTTACAATCCTTTTAATTCCGCTTAGAGCGTCAACCAAAAACATATTACCATAACCGGAGCTTACAGGTTCGATATGTATAAACCATCTGCCGTCCGCGGAAACCGCGATATCCTGAAGTCTGCCTTTTAATGGTATATTTCCCTGCGCGAAAGAAGGATATCCTGTTAATTGTACAGGAAGCCCGCCCGCTGTTGGAATTCTTACCGCTCCAAAACGGTTTAAAGCGAAAATAGTTCTTCCATTATTTACTAAATAAAGTTTTTCAGGGAAAGCTGTAATCTGCTGCATCGATAAATCTGTAAGCTTTGATATATAAAAATTTCTTTGTCCTTCAAACTCCGCTTTAAATAAAAGTCTGTCATCATTTGACAAATTTAAATCGCTAAAATTTACCGCCGAAAGATTACAGATCAGAATTATTAAAAATAGGAATAAAAAAAGACTTTTTCTGTTTTTTATCATATCGTGTTTAACTCCCGTCAGCCGCCCTCAATTCTAAAAAAGCGTCAAGTTCCTGTTCCAATCCCGAAAGAATATCTTCCATCTCTTGAATACGGCGAATTGAGTACTTAATTTTGCGCTCCATTAATCCTTCGCAGGCTTTATCTACAACATCGCTGAAATTGTATAAATCCGCCTGTTTTTTCGCGGCTTTTGAACCTCGAAATATCGAAGGCGCTCTGGAAACCTCGCCCGGTTCTCTTTCGGTTTTATCACCAAGTGTCATATATTAAATTGTAGTATATTTTACCGTATAATTTCCACTGATTTTCACAGTGTTGAAGTATTATCTATGTCCTGCCATTGTTCAGTTTCAATGTTTTCTATCAATATTTCCGCAGGGGTTTGTAATTTTTCTTCATTTTCCGCGCCATCAAAAGCGCGAATATAAGTAAAAACAGCTAAAAACGCCAAAAGGACAAATAATAATTTACGCATATCACCTCGATATTACAACTTTTAATTTAACAATTCTAGTGGGTTAACGAATTTTCCGTTTTTATCGATTATTTCAAAGTGCAAATGAGGTCCTGTACTGTACCCTGTATTGCCTACTTCGCCTATTTTTCTTCCTCTGGCTACCCTGTCTCCCTGTTTTACCGCGAATGAGTTTAAATGCGCGTAAAGGGTTTTATAACCATTACTGTGGCTGATAATTATAAATTTGCCGTATAACCAGTTTTCACCTACAAATGAAACCGTCCCGTCAAGGGAAGCCATGACAGTTACTCCGATATTCGCTCTAAAATCGATTCCTGAATGAAATTGAGAAACTCCTGTTTTTGGATCTCTTCGCATTCCATAACCGCTTGTTATAAAACGGGTTTGCAATGGGTACATAAAAAGTTCGCCAAGGCTTAATCGAAGGTCAATGTCGTTCATTCTGGCGCCGGGAATAAAAATTGTTTCGCCGGGTTTTATATTATCGCTTTTTATATCATTTACATCTAAAATGACTTCCAATGGTATGTTAAAAGACGCTGAAATTTTGGATAAGTTGTCTCCCCTTTGAATTTGGTATGGAATTCCATCAATATTGGGGATACGAAGGATCGCGCCTTCTTGAAGTCTTCTCGCGTTACTTATATTATTTGAAGCGATTATCGCTCCTATAGATACTTTATGTTTTTGGGCTATTCCTGATACAGAATCCCCCCTTTGAACCCTGTATTGCTGCCATTCAAATGTAAAAAGCATTCCTTGCGGGTCATCGGTTTCTGTTAATATATTATCTACAGCGCTTGTATCGGGATTTTCTGTTATTTCGCCAAAAATACTTGAAATTCCGGTAATCGCGTAATGACTTAATCTGTGTTCGACTCCGTAATCCCCTGTAAGTTGAATTTCATCGAGAGTAGGCATTCTGATATCCAAATCTTCAAAATTAAACGCCGCGAACGCTATAATTACAATTCCAGCGATAACAGCAAGCGTTTTTATCGAAGGTAGCGGAAAACTGAAGCCTGTATTTTTTGTTTTTCGGCTTTCCTCACGGCGAGTAGGCGGTTTTAAAAAAGAAAAAACCTTTTTTGAACGTTTTATGTGAATCGGTTTTTGCCTGAATTGGCTCATAAATCCGTAGTTAAAACCTGCCGATTTATTATTAAGCCTTGATGCTGTTGTTTTTCGTCTTTTGGATATTTGTTGTTTTTCTATTATTGCTGCCATATAGGATTTATCGACAAAAAAGGTGACCAGGATTACAGTAGTATTCGATGTTTTAATGTCGTATAATTCCACTTACAGATGAAAGGGGCAAAACCAATAATATTGGCGATATTAGTCATTTTGTTTTTGAATGTTTTTGTTTTTGATTTTATTGTAGCTCAGGGACAATCAATGGAACCTTCGATTAACAGCGGTACTGTATTGATTGTAAGCCGTTTAAGGTATGGATTACAAATACCATTAAAACAAGGGTATATAATCCGCTGGGCACAGCCAAAAGCGGGAGAAGTTGTGGTTTTTTATACCCCTACGGGAGAATTGGCGGTTAAAAGATGTACTTTGATAGAAGGACAGAATTTCTTCGCCGAAGGTGACAATGGTCTCGCGTCCTACGATTCCCGGGCTTACGGGTTTGTTCCTATAAAAAATATTGTCGGGAAGGTTTTGGGGTATTAAATGAATTTAAAGTGGCGATACATTATTTTATTTTCATTTTTAATTATTTTTTCACTTTATCTTCTTATTCATTACGCTGTTTTGATGCTAAGGGGAGATTTACCCCCTTCTCCTCGTCATCTTACTGGGCTTCCTGAACGCGGCTCTATATTGGACAGAAACGGGCGTTTTCTCGCTCTTCAGGTGCGATTCGCCGATGTCAGCGTTTGGCGCCCTTCGATTGTCGATATTGATGTTTTATCAAATGAACTTTCGGCAATTCTTGATATGACTCCCGGTGAAATTCGTGACAGGATTAACGCTTCAGAATCTAACTTTTTATATTTAAAACGGCAAATAGAAGATAATACCGCGAGGCGATTAAACGCTCTACTTGAAGAAAAAAAGATTAGGGGAGTTATGGTTCAACCCATTGTCGGCAGGGTATACCCGGAAAAAAATTTGGCAAGCCATGTTGTAGGTTTTGTCGGAGACAGAAACAGGGGTCTTGAAGGGATTGAATTCGCGTTTAACAATATTCTTGACGGAGTTGATAATGAAGGCAGGGGTTCGCAGGTTGTTTTAACTATCGATACATATGTTCAGCATATCCTGCGTCAAATTTCTTTAAAAACTATGGAAGAAACAAAAGCCGAAGCCGTGATATTTGTTGCGATGGATCCGCGCAACGGCGATATACTTGGTTCTGTTTCACTGCCCGATTTTGATCCCGGCAATATTCGTGATTCTGATACCAATAGCCGCATGAACCGTCCTGTTATTTGGGCTTTTGAACCGGGTTCTACATTTAAGGTTTATTCAATTGCCGCTTTAATGGATTCGGGCGCTATTTCGCCTAATACAAGTTTTGTTTGCAATGGCATTTATACGCCGGCAAGAGGCGCTCCCATTACATGTCTTAGAAATCATGGCAGAGTAACAGCGAGAGAAATTATAATTCTTTCGTGTAACGCTGGCGCGGCTTTCGCGGCGGATAATATTAGTAATAATTCTTTTTATCAATATTTAAGCGAGTTTGGTTTTGGTTCAAGAACAGGCGCGGGAAGTCCCGGTGAGACAGTAGGTTATTTCGCGCCAAGCGCGAATTGGTCTGATCGATCAAAACCAACTATCGCTTTTGGACAGGAAATCGCGGTTTCCGCGTATCAAATACTTCAGGCGACATCGGCAATCGCGAACGACGGTGTTTTGGTTCCTCCGCGGATTATTCTGGAAACAATTTCCGCCGACGGAAAGAAAGTAACAGAATGGGAGACAGGAGAGAGCCGCCGTATTATTAGCGCGCAAACAGCGAGAGCCATGCGCTCTTATATGGTAGATACCGCCGCTAGCGGCGCTATGGGCTCGCGAGCCGGTATTCAGGATATGCCAATTGGAGTAAAAACAGGTACCGCTCAGATTATCGATCCTGTTACAAGAAGATATTCAGAAACAGATTTTATCGCGAGCTGCGTCGCTTTGCTTCCTGATGAAAATCCATTATTAATATTATATTGCGCTGTAATAAAACCGCAGGGGCAGATTTACGGGGCAACAATCGCCGCTCCCGCCATTCGTGAAGCCGCGGAAGCGTTAATCGATTATCTTGGCATCCCGCGCGGACGCAACCCGCAAATTGATCATCCGCCTTCTGTAACAATTTCACCTAACCGTCTTCCCACTATCGAAGACCATGTCCCGGATTTTTCCGGTCTAGCTAAAAGACTTTTACTTCCACTTTTATTTCGTGACGACATCAATGTAGAAATACTCGGCGACGGCTGGGTACGCCGTCAGTTTCCGCCTGTTGGAACACAGATCACACCCGGAATAAAAATTATTCTGGAACTGGAATAGAGAATGTAGAAAAAACCTCACGCAAAGACGCAGAGCCGCAAAGAACGCTAAGTGGTTGTTTGATTTTTTGGAGCGTGATTATTTTTCCCGACTTGGCTTATTTTTGATTACATTTCGTAATTCTAACATTACTTCATTATGTGTATAACGTTTTTTTGTAGATTCTGCCTGATATTCCGCTTCTTTAAGTTTATTATATATTTCTGATTCAAAAAGATTTTGTTCATATGTTTCCAAACTCATAACCACTATATCTACTTGTATTTAATTATAGAATTTATGATATTATTGGAATCAAGAATAAAAACGTTCAAAGTTCAAGCGTCCTTGAAAAGTTAACTCGTTGAGATAATATATCATCAAACTCAGCAGGGAGGGGTTCTGTTTCATTTAATTTTTCTAGGTTATTATTTATACAGGCAAGCTGTGCAAGCTTCTTTATTATTTCGGGGTTTTGAACATCTTCTTCAATAATAGTTAAATTTACAACCTTCCCTATTGGAATTCGAAGGGTTTCTATGGGAAAAAAGGTTGTTCCATCATAATAGGCTTTTACAACTGGCATATTTATAATTATATAACAGATTAACCTATGTTTGGAAGTATCTTTTTAAAGAATAATATCCCTTTAAACAAACACAGCCATTTTTGGGCTCTATTTAAAAAAAAGACCTCACTCGGGGGTACGGGGGAATACTGGAAGAAGAGTTCACGCAAGCTGCTATCGCAGCCAATTATATGAGCCAAGCCGCGAAGAACGCTAAGTAGTTGTTTGGTTTTTTTTACATATTTCTTCTTGATTTTATGTATCAAAAATGATATATTATAGTTATGCATACAGTTTTGGTGAAAAAGAAGGTATACAAAATTATTGAGAAAGCACCATTGACTGTTCAAATACTTTTTGATGAATTAGTTAAGGATTTACAAGACAAAGGGCCTATACAAAATAAATGGCCTAATTATTCAAAACTTTCAGAAAATAGATTTCATTGCCATTTGAACTATTCTTATGTTGTATGTTGGTATAATGAGAATGATTCCATACAAATTGAGGTGTATTATGCAGGTACAAGAGAAAAAGCGCCATATTGATGTTTTTATTCACGGA
>WQXE01000061.1 GCA_009784995.1 Treponema sp.
AATTGCTCCCGACCCTTATTTTATTATAAGGAGCGGAAAAGTGAAAGAGAAAAAAACAGAAACAAGGTATGTGGGAATTGACCTTGGAAAAAGGACTTACGAGATGGCTGTTGTCGATGAAAATGACTGTCACCTTTTTCAAGAATTTTTACCACGAACCACTCGAACAATAAGACGATTGCGGACTTTATGGTACAAAAACGGTACCAGGTACCTTTCATTTATTGCATGGTACACCACATATAGCGTACCATTTCAGCTAACGACACCACAAAAAAGTGGTGCCTGTTACACTTGCGAGCAATTTCTGACGCTTTTATGGACGTACAAGGTTTAAAACAAACCGAAATTGACAAACATCCGCTGGAATTGGTAGTCCAGGTTTTTAATATTAATCAGGGACATAACCCAAAAATATTAAAGAAAAGCGTAACACTTGACAGCTACAGTATTTTGATAAGCAAGATATGGGAATATAGAAACAGTAAATTAACCCTTGAAGAATCTTTAAAACTTGCGATAAAATACTGTATAGACAATAATGTGTTAAAGGATTTTCTTAAAAAACACGCTTCGGAGGTATTTAGTATGCTTTACGGTGAATATAGATTGGAAGATGAAATTGCTGTTGTTAAAAAAGAAGCTTGGGAAGACGGTCATAATGAAGGTCACGCTGAAGCTTGGAAAGAAAGTAAACAAACAATCGCTCAAAACCTTCTTGCGGAAGGCTCGACTCCAGAATTTGTGCAAAAAATAACAGGGCTGGACTTGGAAACTATACGAGGGTTAAACAGTTAAATCGCAACGTTACGCGCCATTAACAGGGCTTGGTACACATGGAACACAGATTTTCGCGGATTAAACGGATTAACGCGGAACAACAACTCCGTGTTTCTCCGTGGTTAAAATTTTTTAAGAATTTCCTCACGCACGAACTTTAGTTCGCAGACGCTAAGATGCAGAGGTGATTGTAATTTTAATCAAACCCTAAAGCAGTAGTGCCATCCCAGCTCATATTATCCCCTGCTCCTGCTGTATTTTCTCTTCTTGTCGGCGGTGTTGTAGTACTAAGTGACACCGCATGACCCACTCCGTTTAATTCAGTACCAACATCACCAGTCCTTACCACATTTCCATTAATAGCATCATCAGCAAAACCTGTTATAACAGAATTACCGGTTTTTGAAAAAGTTCCATTGTTGTTAATAGTAATCCCACCTCCTGACTGTCGAGCTATATTTGATATAATACTTCCGCCTGTCATGTTAAAAGTTCCTTGAACTAATACACCACCGCCACCATTATTCGAAGTATTCCCAGTGATAGTTCCGTTATTCATATTAAAAGTTGAGTTAGTGCTAACTATTACACCTCCACCTTGCGTACCAGCAGTGTTTCCGCTGATAATTCCACCATTCATAGTAAAAGTTGAGTTACTACCAGTTGTTACACCGCCGCCTCGTTGAGAAGCTTCATTTCCGCTGATTTCTCCTCCTTCCATAATAAAAGAAGAATTTGTACCTAATTGCACTCCGCCAACAGATCCTATTTGGGTAGTAGTATTCCCTGTTATAATACCGTTCTTTAATCTAAGCGTTCCATCTGGCTGAACGAAAATAATTGCAGTGTTGGTGTTATCACCAGTATGTTCATTCAGTCCATTTCGTCGTCCATTTAAGGTTAAGTTGCCGTCGATAATTAGCTCCTGAAAGTCACCTACTCGGAACATACTACCATTAGCATCTGCAGTGTTAAGAATACCGTTTCCTGTAAGTGTTATTGTTAAATTTGTCCCTGTTCCAAAACCTGTAGTGTTTGTAAGAGCGGCTGTAAGCGGCGTTATACCATCAATATTTGCGGTTATATTCATAATATAATCTTTATCATTACCACCAGTTCTGATAGCCGTAAGAGCATCATTATATTGAGTAAGATTTGCTATATTAAAAGTTATAATATTATCATTGCCTATATATTCCCATCTCGCGTATAACGTTAAATCAAAAGCGGGTATTTTGTTAAAATCCCATGGAATTTCAAAAGTACCGTTATCAACGTACCAGCCGCCAAAATTATAATCTGCCTTCATGGGGTTTGCGGGTTTTTCTATTAACTCAAATTTTAATACATTTTGTTTGGTAGGAGTGGGGCTTCCACCGTTAGTTTCAAATTGTATTACTTTTAAATCCCAAACTTCTTTCATCCACGGATTTGTACAAGAAGAAAAGAAAAGTGAAAAAAGTAAAATAAATAAAAAAAGGTATCTGACACCAATATGTATTATATTAAGATTTACAGGCGGATATTTTGACGTGGAGGGGAGTTTTGTATTTTCTTTAAATATATTGTATAATATATAATATATCATTTATAATTATTTTACAATGAATTCTATAAAAAATCAATAATAAAATGGTAAGTTAATTTAATGATACTAATTCAAAATAGAATCCTATATCAAAGTTCAACATGTATTGTTATAAACAAACTCAAAGGTGAAGCGGCGCAAGGCGCTCAAGCTGCCAAAACAGCGCAAGGTAAAAAGGACGATATCGTTAATCTGCCAAAAGAACTCGCAAAAATATTAAACGTAAAAAGAGATTTAATACAGCCGGCGCACAGAATCGATGTTCCAGTTACAGGTTGTGTTTTATTCGCGTTAACAAAACCCGCTCTTACTTTTTTATTTAATGCATTTGCAGATAAAATTAACAATCCAATCAAAAAAAAGTATTGGGCAATTGTAGAAAAACCGGATGTAATACCGGCGCAAAACGCACAGCTTGTACACTGGATCGAAACAAATATAAAAATAAATAAATCTTTTGTTTATGAAGCGGAAGGCGAAAACAGAAAAAAAGCGGTTTTAAATTATAAAGTTATCGGGGAGGGTACAAATTATTTATTTTTGGAAGTTGAATTGTTTTCCGGCAGGCATCATCAAATTAGAGCGCAATTAGCCGCAATTGGTTTGTATATTAAAGGTGATGTTAAATACGGAGCAAGGCGAGGCGAAAAAGACGGAGGAATAAGACTGCACGCGAGATACTTGTCATTCCCGGATCCATTAAACCCAAACGAAAAAATCAACATCACCGCCGACCCGCATGAAATTGACAATTTATGGAAAGAGTTTATTTTATTTTCTACCACAAACCACACGAACCTGCTATTAGATATCGAAGCTAACTTTCGTGTGGTTCGTGGTTAAAAATTCTTATCTTTTTATTGTATCAGCCCCATTTTTAGTTTTTCGTAGACAATTCTTTGTACTGCATCTGTTAATCTTTCCCGTGGAAGCGTGCCGTCTTCCAATGCGTTCAAAATCGCCTGGTGCGTAAGTCTTAAATGAGCAGGCCAGACAAGGATCATATCTGAGCCTGCGGCAATTGAACGTACTGCCGCGTCCTGCGGCTTTTGGTTTCCCGCGGCTGCCATTATAAAATCATCGCTTATAATTATACCGTCAAATCCCAATTCGCCTCGCAGCCAGTTTTGCATAACAACAGAAGACAAACTCGCGATCTCGCTGTCAATAGCGGGTGTTAAAGTGTGAGCTGCCATTATAGCTCTCGCGCCGTTGTTTATAAGCTGCGCGAAAGGAAAAATAAGTTTATCCAACGCGTTTTTATCCCAATTTAAAACAGAAAGAGCGTAGTGTGGATCAACTCCCGCGCTGCCGGGAAAATGTTTTACAACACACAAAACACCAGCGCTTTCCATGCCTTGTAAAAAAGCTGTCGCGGCTTGCGCCGTAAAAACAGGGTCGCTTCCATAAGAGCGGCTTGCCATAAAAACACGATTTTCATCAATAAGGTATTCGGCTATCGGCGCGAAGTTCATGTTAACTCCCAACGCGTTAATGTCCCGCGCGGATTTAAAACTATCGTTTTTTATTTTTTCTAAAGCGGTTTCTCTTCCTTCTTCCAGAAAAATATCCCAATAAGAAACCGCGGCAGGAAGTGTTGTTATATCGCGGCTGAATCTGTTTACACTTCCGCCTTCATGATCAACTGCCATAAAAGGTGTAATTCCCGAATGTTCATAAAGAAAAGCCGAAGCTTCATTAAGAAAATTGCGGATTGTAATACTATCGGTATTTAAATTGTATCTGAATAACATTATCCCGCCTGCCGGAATTTCTGTAAAAAGTTCAATCATGTTTGGCGAAAGATTTCTGTTTCCGTCTATACCGCTAATTAAAACCTGCGCGGCTAAAATCCTGTCATCCATAAGGGAAACAATTTCCGTAGCTCGCTCCCTTAACGGATCGATATAGATATCTTCCTCTATATTTTCGAGTAAAAGATTTTCTAAATTATCTGAATTATTTCTCAAACAGGATAAAAAAATAAAAACAAGGGATATAAATAAAAAATTTACCACGAATCGTATAAATCTCATATTGACTATATTATACCATTAGTGTAGTTTATCAAATAGCGACCATGATTAAGGAGAAGGAAAATGTTGGCATTTTTCGAAAATGTTATATCAACTTTTGGCATACTTAACATGACAATGGGGCAGGGTATAATGATTCTGCTCAGCCTGGTTTTTGTTTACCTCGCGATAATTAAAAAATATGAACCGCTTCTTTTACTTCCACTGGCTTTTGGTATATTAATCGCGAACCTCGCTGATGTCGGTCTTAACGCGTATCATACCTACGAAACAGCGTTCGAAGAAATCGGCACATATAATAGCGAAGGTGTAAAAGTTCTTCCCGGCATTATGAACTTCCTTTACAGCGGTATTCGTTTGGTTATCTATCCGCCGTTGGTTTTCCTTTGCCTTGGTACAATGACAGATTTTAGTCCGCTCATCGCGTCTCCAAAAAGCGCGATTATCGGTATTGGCGGACAACTTGGTATTTTTACCGCTTTTGGTATTTCACTTTCTTTAAGCAGGCTTATTCCCGGGTTTGAAGCTTTCACTTTGGAAGAAGCCGCCGCGATCGGTATTATTGGAAGCTCCGACGGTCCCACCGCTATTTACGCTGCGACACGTCTCGCTCCTCATCTATTGCCGCCAATCGCGATCGCCGCGTTTTCGTATATGGCGCTTGTTCCATTTATTCAGCCGCCTATAATGAAACTTTTAACAACTAAAAAAGAACGTGTTATCGTTATGCCCGAACCTAAAAAAGTTACGCAAAAACAAAAAATACTTTTTCCCATTATTTGTACAATTGTAACATTGATGTTTGTACCGGCAGCCGGCGCGTTAATTTCGATGTTGATGCTTGGCAACCTGATAAGAGAAAGCGGTGTTGCGGACAGATATATTCGCGCTTTTCAAAATGACCTTTTAAGTATTTTAACATTCCTTGTCGCGATTAGTATTGGTTCATCCGCGAGATGGGATCGGTTTTTAACTCCGCAAACATTATTAATAATCTCTTGCGGTCTTTTGGCTTTTATATTCGGAACAATTGGCGGCATTCTTACCGCGAAACTATTATGCTGGATTACAAAAGGTAAAGTTAACCCTCTTATTGGAAACTCAGGCGTTTCAGCTATGCCAATGGCGGCGCGCATTTCTCAACGAATAGGGCAGCAATATAATCCCGACAACCATCTTTTAATGCACGCGATGGGTCCGATTGTTTCAAGTACAATTGGCTCGGCGATTGTTGCGGGGATTTTTATTTCTTACTTTTTGTAGGATTTATTTAAAGATTATCGTTCGGATTTTTTTTCAAAGTGAGAAAACTCTAAACTAAAGCTGGCTCTGCCTTGTGAAACACTGCGAAGGCTTGTCATAAAACCAAACATCTTTTCCATTGGCGCTTGCGCTTTTACTTCGTCGATGTCTACTTTGGAATTCATGCTTTGTATTTGTCCGCCGCGTTGTGTTACAAGACTCATTACTTCGCCGACAAAATCATGCGGGCAAACAAGATCAACCGCCATGATTGGTTCCAAAAGAATTGGGCTTGCGTTTGAACACGCGGCGTCAAAAGCCATACTCGCGCAAGCTTCGTAAGCGAACTCTGTCGCGGTTAAATCTGAATATTGAACATCTGTTACATTCGCGGTTATATCGATACAAGGATAACCCATCACGATACCGGAAGAAAAAGAGCCGTTAATTCCGCGTTCAATTGCCATTAGTATTTCAGCGGGAACTTGTGTTTTAGCCGAGTAGATATATTTGTTTCCGCTACCTCGTTTAGCGGGTTCTACTTTTAAAGTAATTTTCGCTGCGTTTTCTTTACCCGCGATTATTTTGGAGAAACTTTCGCTGTGTTCGTTTAATTTACTGATAGACTCGCGGTATGTAACTTGCGGGTTTCCAACTTTCGCGCCAAGTTTAAATTCTTTTAATAAACGCGTAACAAGAACATCCAAATGAAGCTCGCCCATACCCGAAATTATTAACTGCCCCGTTTCTTCATTATCTCTTACGGTAAATGTCGGGTCCTCTTTACCCAGGATTTCTAAAATGTCTTTTAATTTATCCTGATCTGATATTGTTTTTGGTTCTATTGATATTGAAATTACAGGTTCGGGGAATTGCATTCTTTCGAGTAATACAGGCCAGCCTTCGCTGCCGATAGTGTCTCCCGTTTGCGCGAGCTTCATGCCGATAATAACGCCGATATCTCCGGCTTGCAGAGTGTCTACAGGGTCAGATTTATTTGAGTGCATTCTTAAAATGCGGTTTGCTCTTTCGCGTTTTTTCTTTCCAATGTTATAAACAGCGGTGCCAGATTTAAAAGAACCCGAATACATTCTTACATAACAAAGACTTCCCGCTTCGCGATCATTTTGAATTTTAAAAACAAGACCAAGCGGCTGACCGTCAGGATCACAAGGGATATCGATATCTTCTTCTTTTTTTAAGTTATGCCCAATCGCGTTTTCTCTTTCCGCTGGAGATGGCAGATATTCCACAATCGCGTCGATAATAGGCTGCACGCCTAAATTGCGCCTCGAAGCTCCCGCGAACATCGGAAGTATTTGGCGTTTTAATACAGCTTTACGAAGTTCTCCTCGAATTAAAGCGGCTTCGATTTCTTCCCCTGAAAGATATTTTTCGGTTATTAAATCCGAATAACCTGATAACGAATCAATCAATTTTTCGCGCCATTGTTTCGCTGTTTCTTCATTTTGGCTTGATATTTTTGATGTTTCCATATCATCGCCGTTATTTGTCCAGCGTAATTCTTCCATATTAATTAAATCGATAACACCTTCAAAAGAGCTTTCTTTCCCGATTGGTATTTGTAAAGCGACAGTATTTATTTTTAATTTTTTTCCTACATCTTCCAAAACAAAGAAAAAATCCGCTCCTAACCTGTCCATTTTATTTACAAAACCGACACAAGGAACATTGTATCTTTGTGCCTGCCTCCAGACAGTTTCGGTTTGAGGTTCAACTCCGCGAACAGCGTCAAAAAGCGTAATCGCGCCATCAAGAACGCGAAGGGATCTTTCAACTTCGGCGGTAAAATCAACATGCCCGGGTGTGTCGATTATATTGATTTGATGGTCTTTCCAGTAAGTGGTGGTAGCCGCGCTTTGGATGGTAATGCCTCTTTCCTGCTCTTGTTCCATCCAGTCCATTATAGCTTCGCCGTCATCGACTTCGCCTATTCGATGGCTTTTACCTGTATAAAAAAGAATCCTTTCTGTGGTTGTAGTCTTTCCAGCATCAATATGAGCCATGATCCCGATATTACGCATTTTAGATAACATTTTATTATTTTAAGCAAGAATAAAAATAATTTCAACGGAAATTTCTTTCAATTTAGCCGATTTTATTTCAATAGTTGATTTATCTTCAAATCTAAAGTAAAATATTAACAATATGAGTATTGGTTTATCTTATGTTTTTGTAACTCCATACACTATCGCGAAAAGCAGGACTGGCGGAGTACTTTCAAGGCTGCTTTCAAGAACAGGCCTCGATTTGGTTGGCGCTCAAATATTCGCGCCTGATCAGCAATTCGCGGATGATTATTCCGTTTCCCTAAGATCCCGGGTTCCACAGAATCAACTGATGCTTTTGGCTGACTATGTAAAGCAATATTTGGGTCCATCAGGCGGCAGGCCTCACAGAACTCTTATGCTTTTATTTAAGGGTGAAAACCCCTGTGAACAGCTTTTAAATGTATGCGGTCATTTATACACTCAGCATGTAGAAGTTTCCTCGCTTGTGGGAGAAACGATAAGAGATACATATTCTGACCTTATTTTTAACGCCAATAATCAGGAAGAAGTCCGTTATTTTGAACCCGCGGTTATTACCCCAAGGCAGCAGGATGAAGCCGACAAGGATTTAAAATTTATCGCTAACTTTCTGGAAGGCAGAGAAAATCTTGTTCAAAATGTTGTGTATCCGGATCCGTCAAAAATAGAAAGAACGCTTGTAATTATTAAACCCGATAACTGGACGCATAATTCATCAAGACCAGGCGCGATTATCGATATGTTTTCCCGCACAGGGTTAAGAATTATCGGTATAAAAATACATCGTTTTTCATTGGCGGAAGCTTTGGATTTTTACGGTCCCGTAGAGGGTCAGCTTAAAGAAAAGCTCGCTCCCAAGTACGGTAAACAGGCAAGAGAAATTTTAGAAAAGGAATTTCAATTATCATTAAATGATGATTTGGAAAAAACACTGGCAAACAGTTTTGGTGTAGAATGCGCCAGAAATCAATTCAGCCAGGTTGTTGAATTTATTTCTGGTAAGAAACCCGGTTATTATACGGCAGAGGAAATGCAAAAAGCCGGAAATGTTAAATGTATGATTCTAACTTATGAAGGAGAAAACGCGATTAACAAAATTCGCGATGTTCTAGGTTCAACAGATCCAAATAAAGCGGCAGAAGGAACAGTCCGCCGTGAATTTGGAAGTAACATAATGGTTAATACCGCTCACGCTTCTGATTCATCGGACAGTTATGAGCGCGAACAAAATATCGTAAGGATTAATCACAACTCGGTTGTTTCAATTATAAGGGAGCATGTACGTTGATGTTGTAAATTAGAGTCAATCGCGAAACTAACCCGAACCGTAGGTTCGCAGTTTTCGCAACAGGCTCATTATTGAGAAACTAAAGGAGGTTTATCAATGAAAAAAATTATTTGTTTTTTACTATTTTCCGTTTTAATCTTTTCAGGCTGTGTAACTAATCCTGTTACGGGAAAAAGTACAATGGCTTTAATTCCAAACAGTCAGCTTTTCGCGATGTCTTTTTCTCAATACGATGATTTTAAAAGAGAAAATACAGTTGTTACAGGCACTGCCGAAGCGCAAATGCTAACCCGTGTTGGAAACAGGCTCGCGCAAGCCGCTCAAAGACTGCTTGAATCTGAAGGACAGCCAAATTATTTAAGAGATTACCGCTGGGAATTTACATTAATACGTGATAACGCGATAAATGCCTGGGCAATGCCGGGAGGCAAGATTGTTTTTTATACAGGTTTACTTCCCGTTACGCGAAACGAAGCGGGAATCGCGGTTGTTATGGGACATGAAATCGCTCATCAAATTCTTAATCACGGACAACAGAGAATGAGCGCTAGTTTGCTTCAGCAAATCGGCTTTTTGGGAGTAGCGGTGGCTACTTCAAATCAATCACCGGAAACTCAGGCTCTTATAATGGCGGCTTACGGTGTTGGTTCGGAATTGGGTGGAACCTTGCCATTCAGCAGGCAGCATGAATTTGAAGCTGACCAATACGGTTTATTATTAATGGCTATTGCCGGGTACAACCCCGATGAAGCCGTAGTATTCTGGGAAAGAATGTCTTCGATGGGTGGCGGAGGAATTCCGGAATTTTTAAGTACGCATCCGTCGGATGCGAATAGAATTGCGAATCTAAGAAATGTCGCTCCGGATGCGAAACGAAGAGCGGCGGCGTTTGGAGTAACGTTTTAATTAATAGTTTTAAATTATTTGGAGGTGTTTTATGAAATTAAGGATACGTATACCGCTTCTTTTTGGAATGGCAGTATTGATAACCGCGTTAGGTATTGGACTAACGATGTATTTTATCAGCTCTTCAGATCTTGAAGCAGTCGTTATTGAAGGAATTGGTGATAAAAACGAAGTAAACGCGGATTTAATCGCGACTGCTTTAAACGGGCAACTTGATATTTTACAGGAAGTCGCGAACCGCGCGAGATCAAGAACAATGGACTGGGAACAGGTACAGCCTTCGTTGTTACCTGACATCACGCGTCTTGGCGCAGATGATATGAGTTTGATTTATCCAGACGGAACTTCGTATGATGTAAGAGAAGGTAACACCCTGTACCTTGGGGACCGCGATTATTTTAAGAAGACTATGACGGGACAAAAAACAATTGAAGTTGTTTTCAGCCGTCAATCAAACAAACTTATGGTTATGTTCGCGGTACCAATTTATCCTAACGATCAGCCCGGCGCGCCTGTTGTTGGAGTATTAGTCGCGGCAAAAGACGGCAGCCAAACTTTATCAAATTTAGTAATAAATTTAAGAAGCAGTATGCCAAGCGCTTACAGTTACCTTATTAATAATGAAGGAACAGCTATAGCTCATCCTAATACTAATCTGGTAACAAATCAATTTAACCCGATAAATGAATCAAGAAATAATCCCGCGTTCAGATCACTCGCGGACCTGGTTCAAGTCGCGTTGGTAGAAAGAAACGGATACGCGAGTTATACCTTTGATGGAAAAACATTAATAGGGAAATATAACGAAATCCCCGGTTATCCATGGTTGCTTTTCAGTTCTATAGAAAAATATGATATTGACAGTTATTCGATACATATGCGAAATATAGCCGTAATGGTTGGTATAATCGCGATTTTTGCGGGTTTAATTTTCGCGCTATTTGTTGGAAGAGCAATTACACTGCCTGTAAGAGAAGTAGTAGATACTTTAAGAGATATTTCGGAAGGTGAAGGGGATTTGACCCACGCTATTCATGAAGTAGGAAAAGACGAACT
>WQXE01000062.1 GCA_009784995.1 Treponema sp.
AAGACTTCGCCTTCAATAACCCTTACAAGTTTACCTTGAGGATGTGTTTTTTGAAAATGCAAACCGCGTAATACGCCTTTATTTGAACGAGACTGATTATCCTGAACAAAATGAGAAGAAATACCGGCTTCTTCATAATCCCGGGAAGACCAGCATTCAAAGAAATAACCGCGCTCATCTCCGAATATTTTAGGCTGAATTTCGAAAAGTCCCTTAATTGGGCATGGATTAAATGTAAAAGGCATTAATTATTCTCCGCAATATATTTTAGATAATTGCCGTATTCAGTTTTATATTCTGACGCCAGATTTAAAAGTTCGTCTTTGGATATCCATTTATTATTATAAGATATTTCTTCGATGCATGAAACATACATTCCCTGGCGTTTTTGTATTGTCTCTATAAAGTTTGACGCTTCCAACAAACCATCATATGTACCGGTATCCAGCCATGCCAAGCCGCGTCCCAGAATTTCTACAGTAAGATTATTTTTATCCAGATATGTATTGTTAACCGCAGTAATTTCAATTTCACCGCGTGCAGAAGGTTTTACGTTTTTTGCTATATTAATAACATTATTGTCATAAAAATAAAGGCCCGGGACTGCATAATGTGATTTCGGCTTTGCAGGTTTTTCCTCTATTGATAATGCCTTTCCGTCTGCATCAAATTCAACAACGCCATACGAAGACGGGTCTTTAACGTAATAGCCGAATATTACTCCGCCGCCATTTTCTGTTACTTTATGTGAAGCATTACGCAATACTTTGCTGAATCCGCTTCCGTAAAAAATATTATCGCCAAGAACAAGAGCGCAGGAATCATTTCCTATAAAACTGTCACCAAGAATAAATGCGTCGGCAAGTCCCCGTGGGCTTTCCTGTATTTTATATTCAAATCGCATGCCCAGCCATGAGCCGTCTGCAAATAGTTCTTTAAATACCGGCAGATCCCGCGGAGTAGAAATTATAAGAACTTCTCTGATATTCGCAAGCATAAGTACGGAAAGAGGGTAGTAAATCATTGGCTTGTCGTAAAGCGGAAGTATTTGTTTGGATACAGCTTTTGTTATTGGATAAAGTCTTGTACCCGCTCCTCCTGCTAATATAATACCTTTCATGTTTTTTAGCTCCTTTGCATTATTAAATAAAAAATCATATTTTCCCTATACAGAAATATTTAAAACCCATTGATGTAATATCTTCGCCTTTATATATATTGCGTAAATCAATAAAAAACGGAGAAGACAGCAGTTCCTTTACTTTTTCCAGGTCCAGGTTTCTGAATTGATTCCATTCAGTAATAATAACAAGAGCATCAGAACCTTTAATAGCGTCATATTCATCCGCTGCAAAATACAAACAGTCATTAATTGACTTTAATCTCCACATTGCTTCATTCATGGCGGCAGGATCAAAGAGACGTAATTTTGAACCTTTAGATGTCAGATATTCACAAATTGTTATAGCAGGAGATTCTCTCATATCGTCGGTATTTGGTTTAAATGCAAGGCCAAGGATAGCTATTGTTTTTCCGGAAAGTTCTCCAATAGCAGATTCTATTTTTTTTGCAGCACGGATTTTTTGTTCTTCATTTGTCTGTAATGTAGCTTCAACAATGTTTAATATCACATTATGTTCTTTGGCAATTTTTACTAAAGCATTTGTGTCTTTTGGAAAACATGAACCGCCGTAACCGGGACCGGGATTTAAAAACCTGGATCCAATTCTGCTGTCTTTGCCCATTCCTTTGGCAACTTCCAGAATATCAGCTCCTGTATGTTCACAAAGATTGGCGATTTCGTTAATAAAAGTTATTTTAACTGCAAGGAATGCATTAGAAGCGTATTTTATCATTTCTGCAGATTCAATATTGGTTTCTATAATATTTGTTTCGTTAAGATCAAGAGAGCGGTAAACATCTTTCATAATATCACATGCTCGTCTGCTTTCGCTGCCAATTACTATCCGATCCGGATGCGTAAAATCATTAACAGCAGAACCTTCGCGTAAAAACTCTGGATTGGATACAACGTCAAATTCAATGTTTATGTTTCGTTTGTTTAGTTCTTTTTTTACCCAGCCATAAACTTTTTTTCCGGTGCCAACAGGAACAGTGCTTTTATTTACGATAACCGTATAATGATTTATTAATTTTCCAATTTGACGGGCTGCTTCTTCTACATAAACAAGATCTGCGCTGCCGTCATCTGCGGGAGGTGTACCAACGGCAATAAAAACAACATTACTTTCCTTAATTGCAGAAGCGAGATCTGTTGTAAATAAAAGTCTGCCGCTTTTACTGTTCCGTTCTACTACAACATCAAGTCCAGGTTCAAAAATAGGTATAATTCCTTTTTTGAGAGATTCGATTTTTCCGGCATTATTATCTACACAAATAACATGATTGCCAAAATCGGCGAGGCAGGCGCCGGAAACCGAACCAACATAACCTGTTCCAATTACTGTAATTTTTGCCATAACATAATCCTAATAATGAAGATCTGTACCTATAAATAATTCCATAGGTATTCTACTCGAAATATCAGAAAAATTCCAAGATGCCGAAATCCTTAAATAAAGGCTGCGGAAAAAGTCCGGAAAAACGATAAATTCAAACCCTCCGGAAAAAAGCAGATTATTTTTATTAAAAAGCCCTGATTTTTCCGGATTTTTATATAAAGCTATGTCAATTATGGGGCTTAAATGTATATCTATATCAAAAACACGGATTCCGCTGTTCAGACGTTCTGAAGGTCTTATCCTTAAAACTCTTATTGGGAGATCCAGATTTAAAGAAATCATAAAATCGGCTTTTATTTCATTATCAATAACTCCGCGAAGGACATCTCCGGCATTGTAATTAATGGAATTAAAAAGATGGAGATATATAAATCGCAAGGAAAAACCAAAAAAATCGTTAAATAAAAAATGCCCTGTAAATAAAAATCTTACATCGCTTTTTAACGGATGCGGATTCTCTTCCGATTCATAAAAATCATAATTAAATGAATTGGATAAACTTGCATAAAAACCCCTTTGAAAATTTTCTATCCAGTCTATACGTCCAAAATTAATAGAATGATTAAAATTCAAATATGGCCCTTTTTTATTGTCAGATAAAACCCAGGGAGATATCTCATGATTAAATACAGCGGTTATTTCCGGTGTATAGACAATTTCGCCATAATTGTCCGGGAAAAAAACAATTGGTATCTTCCAGGTAATAAAAGGACGGCTGGATATATAAAAGCCTTCCTGGAAATTTCCGTATAAAGATTTTTCAAAATCTTCGTTTTCTTCGTTATAAATTAGATGAACATTAAAGCCAAATTTTGGAGTGGTAAAACTGATAGGTATATCTATGGATAAACCAGTAACATTTTTATAATACCAGTTTAGTTCCATGTCCGGACGATAGATAATGTCATGATCAAAGATAAAGTTCCAGTTTAAACCAAAGAGTCTGAATGGTATATCTGAGTTTAGTAAAAATGAAAAAAAGTTTCGCCCTTCAATGTCCCGGGAATAACCAATGTCAAGTTTTAAAGGATTCATTGTTCCCAGAAAATTATAATCACGGCCCTTAATTGTTATATCAAAACCGGTACTGGAACTGTATTGAGGGCGGGGAATAGCGACTATATTCCATGTATCGTAAATATTAATAATAAGGTCAACTTCATTTTTACCGTCATAACGAACCTGTCCAACAGTGTATTCAATAATAACGCTTTCAAAGATTCTTTCATTAATGAGAAGCTGTTGTTTATTAAGGATATATTTTTCAAGATTGGAAAAACCGGATATTTCTTCTCCTTGTGCAAGATCCGCCTTGTTAATTACTGCATATGGACGTGTAATACCGTTAATATTAAATGTAAAAGAATTGATAATAAAAATTGAATCGCTGTAATTTTCTGTTTCTTCATAAGAATAAACAGGAAAACTTATGATAATGATTAATGTGAAATGTGTAATTAATGATTGAAACTTCAAGATAATGGCAATCCCTTTAATATGTTTTTTAATAAGTTTAGTTCATCTTCTGATTCAATAATTACAGGATGGGCGCTTTTTTCGTCAGGTATAATAAATGTTAGTTTGCCTTGTTTTTTCTTTTTATCGCTTTTCATTAAGGTAATTAATGAGTTAAAATCAGGAGCGAGAGGATGAGGACAAGTACATTCATAACCAAATGAATTAATAATTTCTTTTATTTTCTTAGCTCTTGTCTCAGGCGTAATTCCAAGCGCAAGGCCAAGATCGCATGCGCGGATAATTCCCCACGCGACTGCTTCTCCATGAGAAATATTTCCAAGACCAACAGAGCTTTCAAGAGCATGTCCGAATGTGTGTCCCAGATTAAGAAGTTTACGCTTTCCGGATTCCCGGAGATCTTCTGTTACTATACTGCTCTTATAAAGAACAGCTCTTTTTATACATTTACCAAGTAAATCATTATCCAGTAATAATTTATATTCAAATTTATTATTATTCAGATTAGCGTTAATTATTATTAATTGATTTAAAAAGTCATCGCTTTCAAGAACGGCTGTTTTTATTAATTCTGCCATGCCGCTTTTCCAGTTTAAACAAGAAAGTGTGGAGAGTGAATTAACAGGGATAAAGACTTTTTCAGCAGGAAAAAAACTTCCGGCAAGATTCTTAATGTTAAAAAGATCAAAACCGGTTTTTCCGCCGACAGACGCGTCAACCATCCCTAAAAGGGTTGTAGATACAAGAATAAACCTGCATCCTCTCATATATATAGAAGCAGCAAAACCGGTTATGTCGCCGATAACACCGCCGCCGACAGCGATAAAAATACAATCTCGGCCAAGACCGGCATCATGAGCAGATTTTAGAATTGTTTCAACAGATTTCCAATTTTTGTTTTCTTCGCCGCTTTTTAGTATACAAAGCGGTATTTTGTTTTTTCCGTAAATTTTAGCTGCAATAGGAGCCGTATTTTCATCAGCTATGATAAGTAATCTGTTTAATTCATCAGTAATTATATTAATATCAGGAATTTCTTTAGTAATGTAAACACTGGATGTAAATTCGCCAAATTTATATGTCATTTAAAACCTCAATGTGGTTAATAATCGTTAATTTTAATAAAAAGGCGGCCGAAACACGCTCAATCTAACCCATTTATTGTAATATTATAACACAATATCATGAAAAAGCATGACTTACAAGGGATGAGTTATTCTGAGAGTTTATATATGTTTTCTTCTATGCTGTTTAGAAGAGAATTCTTTGAAATTTCACTTAATTCCTGTTTTTCAATAAGAAATTCTTTCCAGTTTTCAATAAAATCGTCGGCAGTTTTCCGGCTAAATGGTAAATATTTGCCGTTTAATATATCTTCTCCATTTTTATTTCGCAGAAGAGTGTTTCCCTTGATAATAACTCTTATATCAATCAGCATATTTTTCTGTGTTTTAACAAGAAATACAAGCGCTTCATTCTTTATATAATTTTCGCTGTAAAATTTTTTATATATTGCATAATCCCATTGATGAAGGGGTAGTCTGATTCGGCTGAGTATTTCCTGACTTTCCAGAGATGTATTTTCTTCTGAATGAAAACGAGCTGCGGAAACCCATCGTGTATTATTGGAAATGCCCCGGAATTCATATTGAGCATCCAGAGCTGTAAGTACAGCGGGTAAATCCATTAGACGGGACGTACTGCAAATATTACCTCCAATTGTCGCTATATTTCTTAGTTGTACACCTGCGATACTTTCAATGCATTTACGCAGGATTTCCGGAACTATTTTTCCCAAAGTTACAAGTTTGTTTAATTTGGTCATTGAGCCGATTTCCAGATACTGTTCTGTTCTGGTAATTCTGTGCAGTTCATCAATTTTATCAAGACAAAGAAAAATAGGAGGAAGGTCAAGTACATCTTTTTCCTGTCTGCCGATTATATTTGTTCCTCCGGCATAAGGAACAGCGCCTGGGAATCGATTCCATGCCGCGAAAAATTCCTGAAAGGAATTAGGAAAAATTACCTGATTAAGAGGAGCGTCCATAAAGTCTCCTTGATCGTGTCACGGCGATTGAATTTACAGCTTTTATAAGTCTCTCTACATTGGTACAGCGGCATTTTATTCCGGAAAACCCCATTAATATTTCTTCTTTGGTCGGAGCCGGGATTTTATCAAGAAGTGCTTCTGTACAAAGAACTTTTCCGGCTTCGCAATAACCGCAATTTCCCAAATGCTCGTCAATGAAAGCGGCAATTATTTCCTGGTATTCAATTGTTTGGGAAAATCCTTCTATGGTGATTACTTCGCGCCCTCTGATTTTAAAAGCGGGGATAAGGCAGGCAGGACTGACTTGTCCGTTAAAGATTACCGAGCATGCTCCGCATTGTCCTGCGAGACAACCGGGTTTTGATCCGAATAAACCAAAGTGTCCGCGTAATATATCGATTAATCTAACGCCTGTCTCTCCCTGGAAAACTACATCTTCGCCGTTTAATATAAAATTAATTGTCATTTATGACCCGCTTCGGCATATTTAGAACGCGTTATTTCCCAAATATCCTTTCTTTTTAACGGGATCGAATTAAAGCAGTGATCCATTGCCTGGGAAACAGCCTGTATAAACGCCGCTGGAATACAGGTAAAAGGAAGATCTCCGATCCCTTTTATTTCATTGTCTTTTGCTTCCGCCGGATTTTCCAAAAAATCAATATGAATAGGCGGAATATCCATAGGAGAAAAAATGGTAAAGTTGTCATATTGAGTTTTTGGAATAACACCGTTTATATATTCGATATTTTCTGTAAACGCCCAACCTAATGCAAGAGCTGCTCCCCGCGTAAGGTTTCTTTTTGCTCTGTTATGCGAAATTATTTTTCCTCCGTCGACAGCCAGCCAAACTCCGCGTATTACAGGAATGCATTCTATAAGATCAATTGATACTTCAACAACAGCCGCGGCTAGACCTGGTTTTAAAAAACCGCTGACATCCAAAACTCTGCCTTTTGGCGGAGTAAAAACGCCATCCCGTAATGAACCGCTTTGAGGTTTGAATGAACGGCGGACAGTAATCGGAAGGGAATCCTGCTCTTTTTGTTTACGTATGGCAAGGCAGCATTTTTCTACAAGTTTTGTAATAGCGGTAATATTTCTGGAAGAACAGGAAGGACCGCAATCCGGTGAATCTACGGAGATAATTTGTATTGTCAATGGTTCTATAGAGAAAATATCAGACGCTATTTTTTCCCATATCCTGGTGTAATCCTCACAGGTAATAATACTTGTCTTAATTATCAGGTTATGATCTTTTGTTAATGTTACCTCAACACTATAAACTCCATTATCTTCACCATGATAAAGAAGATTATTTCCCTGAAAGCCAACAGCGATACCTATTCCTCTGGGATTATCGCCTTTATCCGGCAGCTTGCCTTTACGGCTTTGGCGTATTAATTCAAAAGACGCTCTTTTACGGTAGTAATCGCTCATCTTTACAACGGCGCGTAAAAGATCATTGTTGTTAGTATTATTTTTAACGGGTAAAGACGGTAAAAGTAATCCGGGATCTACGCGGTTTTCCCGCCATATTGCGGGATCTTCCTTAACGCTTTCCGCTATATTTGAAACATGACGTTCGATAGCGAAAAGACCCAACGCCAAACCAAAACCGGAAAATGGACCTTGTGTTGGTATATTGGTAATACTTACACCGGCTGATAGTTTTAAATTGCTAAATTTATATAAACCAAGAGAACCAAGACAAATTTGATCCAATATTTCATTTTCGTTAACTCCGTACGCACCAAGGTTAACATTAATATCGATATTTGTAGATTGAATATTGCCGTTTTCATCGATTTGGCTTGATATATTTATCTCTGAACCGCATCTCTTTGTAGTATAAAGAAAATCTTCTTCCCTGTTTAAAATTAAACGTACAGGTTTTTTGGAAATAAATGTACCGAGGGCTGCATGACAGGCGATTAAAGACGGATACCATAATTTTCCATCCATGTGAAGGTTAAGCGCTGTTGGTTCTACAGACACAACGGAAGGTTCAATTCCCAGAACGCGGGTAACAGAACGTTTTACATGATATGGCCATTGGGTCGCTGTTTTTACAATTAGTCTTGCGGAACTGGAATCGTCCTTATACCAGGTAACAGCTCCAACAGGTTCCGCGTACCAATGTTCCTGAATACCTGTTGTATAACTTCCGGTTATAACTTTACTTTTAGTATCAGCTGTTTCATTTAATTTATCCGAATATTCTATAGGATTTCCAATTATTATTTCCCGCGTCGCGTCCAATTGGGAATTTTCGCTTGTATCGCAGCTGAATACCGGTACTTCTTCGTTTACTGTGATTTTACATTTTGCGGATAATTCTGTAAGTTTTGTTTTATCCGGACCAAGAAGAATAGCTACAGGTTCTCCGATATAAGAAAGAGTCTTATCAGCAAGTATTGGGATTTTTGAATCTTCAAGCCTGTTTTCGCCTGGAATATCCTTTGCGGTTATTAAAGTGTAGTTATTAGGAAGTTCTGGAATCTGGAAAGATAAAATAGAGCCTTTAGCTATTGGAGACCTTATTGTAACGGCATAGAGTAAATTCTGAGGGTAAATGTCTTCCAGGAAGGGTAAAGATTCCATCTAATCCATTTTATTAGATTTAATCGAATTATTCAAGAATTTAACCACAGAGTTTCACAGAGTGTATAGCGAAATTTGGTAATTCTTTTTAACCTTCATATCTTTCGAACTTTGAAAAATCAAGAATAGCTAAGCATATAGTGACAGGCACCAATTAAACCTAATTACTAAGGTTGGATGGGTTGTGGATTTTGTTTTATTCCGATTTTTAAAAGATTTATTAATAAATAGAAAAAAAATACTTGATCTGGTTTTTTTTTCCGGTTTATTATTTAGTTAACATAATTTATTATAATTTAGAAAAATGAGGTAAAAAATAATGTTAAAAAAAATAATTTTCATGTTATTACTGTTTTTGTTGATTGTTTGCGGGGTTTTTGCTCAAACAATATACGACTTTCCGGCAGGAGATTTCTGGTCATTGGATTCAGGGTTTGGAATGAGCGATTTTCTGATTTCCGGAGCGTCTTTCCAGGCAATTATTGATCCTAAACTGTGGCTCTCACCCAAATTAATGATTGGAAGCAAACTCGGTGTGAATTTCAGCGCCGAAGATGATAAACGCCACATATTGGCTTTTGAAGGCCTGGTCTACATGAGATGGAATTTCCTGAGGCTTGGACAGGAATTGAACTCCTGGAATATTTTTGTTCAGGGCGGAATGGGACTGATTTCTGCATACAGGGGAACTTCGTCAAATCCGTTTAATGATGTAACAATGACACGAGGTTCCCTGCTTTTTGATGCAGCAATCGGGTTAACCATTCCCCTGAGCGCCAGATGGCACCTTGAACCCATGATACGCGGCGGGTATCCGTTTATCTTTGGGGGTTCCCTGACAGCCGGTTATAAATTCCCCTTACCGCAAAAAGTTAATACAAACCGTATTTTGCAACAAAGTTTTCCGCACAGAACCGAATATGTAGAAGTCATGAAGATAATTCCGCCTGAAGAAATTGTAAGACGGGTTATGATTTCCTCGGTTGAGTTTGTCCTGTTTGGTCCGGATATCGGAAGGTACAATATTGGAATTGACAGGGACGCCCAGCAACTGAACGAAATGGTTCTGAATTATACTGCCCAAACTTTAAAGGATAATCCCAATTATCGCGTAAGAATAGAAGGTCATGCCAATCCCTATACCATTAATCACAGTGAAATAGAAGAACTAAAGGTACTAAGTCTTATGCGTGCGAATGTTGTCGCCGGAGAACTTAAGGACAGGGGCGTAGATGAAAATCAAATCGTTTTGATCTCCTTTGGAGGGACTAGAACCGCGACAAATGAATGGGACATAAGAAACAGAAACCGCCGGGTAGAAATGATAATTACCCAGGTTGACATTTATTAAAGGAGTAGCAAAAAATGAAAAAAAGATTAACAAAAATTATTTTTAAATATTTTTCAGTACTAACAAGCGCGGTTTACATAGTTGTTTTCTTTTCGGTCTGCAGCAATCCCATCGTAGAAAGATGGTGGGACATAGATGACAATCCGGGTACAATAAATACCAGCCGGGAATTCTTTATTGTAAGTTTTAACCCGGGTCCGGATTGCAAAGACTGGGTGGGTCCCCAGTCGATAATCCGTGATGGAAAAGTAGAGAGAGTTCCCGCGATAACCCAGAGCGGTTTTATTTTTGGCGGATGGTTTCCCAATTCCAGCCGTTCCGGAAAAACATGGGACTTTGACAACGACATTGTTGTCAGAGATTTTACACTATTTGCAGGATGGATTCCTGTACCATATACGATTAATTTCATTACAGGAGGCGGAACCCCGCAGCCGCCCGATCAAATTTTGATCCATGGAACAAAAGTTAAAGAACCTCCTCCCATGGAAAATTCAAGTCAGGGTTTCGGCGGCTGGTATACCGTAAACGGAGCGCCCTGGCTGGAAAGCAACCGCTGGAACTTTGAAACACCGGTAACAGATCTAAACACAACTGCCGGAGTAATAAATTTATACGCCCGGTGGGCGGAGCGCGACATTACTGTTATATTCCACGAAAATGGAGGTGAGCCG
>WQXE01000063.1 GCA_009784995.1 Treponema sp.
AGGTGGCATACCCGATCCCTTTTCGAACTCGGAAGTCAAGCCCTCCTGCGCCGATGATACTACAGTTCTAAACTGTGGGAAAGTAGGTCGTTGCCAAACTTTTTTTTTGCTTATTTGAATTTCGTAGGGCATTATCGGACTATTTAGCTTTTTTCTTAAATTTTTTCAAAAAAAAACGTAAAATTCCTTGCATTCACGATCTATATTTCTTAAAATTATAAGTATGGGGGGAGGATCGAAATAGGAGAGGAATAACCATGAAACGGCTAATATTTTGCATATTTTGCGCCTTTTTTATTGTAACTATCGTTTCTGCTCAGAGAGCTGGTGATTTTAATCAACGCGGAGCAGCCAGTCAAGAAATGACTACAGACGGTCTTGTAGGAGCGCATCCAAGCCTTCCTATTAACTCTAAAGTAACGGTTACTAATCCCAACAACGGGAGAGAAGTAGAAATCACCATTACAGGCCGTATTAGCGCGTCAATGAATCGAATTATCGATATTTCGCCTGCCGCCATGAGAGAATTAGGTATGAACGCCGGTGATCAGGTAGTTCTTACTGTAGCAGCTCCACCGCGTCCGGCTCCTACTCCGGTTGAAGCGATTGTTGATCTACCTACTGTTGTAGCCCAGGAAACACCGCCTGAGCCGCCTGTAATAGTAGCGGTAGCTCCACCCGCGCCGGAACCGGAACCCCAGCCAGAACCGGCTCCTGTAGCTCAAGTACAACCTGAACCTGCTCCTGTAGTTCAAGCGCAGCCGGAACCTCAGCCGCAGCCAGTTCAAACACCGGCGCCAACACAGGTTAGTGAAATTTCCGCTCAAGACATGCAAGCTCTTTTAAACGCGTATAATAGCAGAAACGGAGCGGCTCCACAAAAAAGCGATTCTCCTGAATTTTTGGCATGGCTAATGGCAATGACAATGGACGCGAGAGACGCACGGGAAGCTAGAGATGTACGTGAAGCCAGAGAAGCACGCGAGGCAAGAGAAGCTCGTGAGGCCAGAGACGCCCGTGAAGCCAGAGAAGCCCGTGAAGCCAGAGAAGCTCGTGAGGCAAGAGAAGCTCGTGAAGCAAGAGAGGCTCGAGAAGCCAGAGAAGCCCGTGAAGCGAGAGAGGCTCGTGAGGCAAGAGAAGCCCGAGAAGCGAGAGAAGCTCGTGAAATAAGAGATGTACGGGAAGCAAGAGAAGTACGCGAATCCGCGCCTGTTTCTAACGGAAATTATTCGAGAAATAATCAGGTTTCTGCTGCCACACCGGTAAATGACAGAAATCAGGTTGTAATAGATGATCGTCCTTTTACTACAAATATCAATACACTTGTTCCGGATTTAAGAATATCCGCGAATCAGTCACAATTGAATCAAAATACAGCTTCAACAGCAAGTTCTCAGACAGTTAGCCCTCGACCAGTAAATCCAGGTGATATTCAAATAATTCCGGGTTTACCTGACAGAAATACCAATAAAATCTACAGCTTGCAAATAGGCGCGTTTTCCGGGCAGGATTCCGCCAATAGAGCGGTTTCCCTTCTTAGAAGTGTTGGTTTTGAAGTAGCTATTGAGTTTTCTAACTCTGTTTATAGGGTTATGGTAACAGGGATTGCATCCGCCGATGTATATTCGGCATCCCTTAGGCTTGGCTCGCTTGGATATAGTCAAATTCTCGTAAGGGAGTAGAATTTACTTGAACAGAAAGAAATTAAATGTTATATTTACTTAAATAGGGGGGCTCATGGCTATACGTGCAGAAGTAAATAAAACGGAATCGAAACAATTGGTTACTTTCCAGCTCGGAGAAGAACTTTATGGCGTCAATATAATGGATGTCAAGGAGATTGTCCGTGTACAAGCTATACGCTCGATTCCAAATGCTCCTACATATGTAGAAGGAATATTTAATCTTCGCAGTGAGATTATTCCTATCATTAACTTGCATAAAAGATTCCATTTAAGAAAACTGGTGTCTTCGGAAGAAGATGAATTGTTGTCCGGTTTTATCATTATTGATGTTGATGGTATGAAACTTGGAATTATTATCGACAGGATTTCCCGTGTTGTTACCGTAGAAAAAGAAGAAATCCAGCCGCCGCCGCAAATGTTTTCCGGTATCGGCGCCGAATATATTCAGGGAGTAGTTCGTCAGGAAGAAGGTTACCTTATCATTCTTGCCATTAGAGATCTTTTCAATCCAAAAGAACTGCAAAAAATTGCCGAATTGCGAAGATAAGAATTAAAGTAAAAGCTCAAGATAAAGGTTATCGATGAAAATAGAAATATATTCTCCCACAATAAGACGTAAGGAAATGGATGCCGTTTTAACGGCGATGGTGGAAGAAAAAATAGGACCGGGGGATCGCAGCCGTCTTTTAATCCAAACAGCTAAGGAACAGATTAATTTTGATTACGCTCTCGCGTTAAGAAGTCCCGCTGTCGCGTTGCACCTCGCGCTTAAAGCGTTAAATGTTAAGCCGGGTCAAGCGGTTGTAATATCCGCCCTTTCTCCTCGTTATTATCTGCAGGTTTTACTGGATTTACAGCTAATACCCCTGTTTTGTGATGTTACATTTGATTTTCCATGTATGAACCGTGAATTAATTGAAAACACAATTGCGAAAAAGTGCGAAGGCAGCGAAATTGCCTGTATTGTTTTACATCATACTCTTGGATTTGCGCCGGATTCAATATCTATAAACGAGCTTGGGATTCCTGTAATCGAAGATATTTCGCAGAGTTATGGAACCTGGTTAAAACCGGCAGGCAGTGAAAAAGAAAAAAACGAAAAAGTAAAAGATGAACAAGAAACATCCGCGATCAAAGGTTATGAAAATTCACAATTTTTTATTTTAGGAT
Organism: Treponema sp.; assembly: GCA_009784995.1. Classification (GTDB taxonomy): domain Bacteria; phylum Spirochaetota; class Spirochaetia; order Treponematales; family Breznakiellaceae; genus WQXQ01. The sequence goes on from WQXE01000063.1 coordinate 2,856, forward strand.
TGGAAGAGCGGGACATGCTTACGGCAGGCGGAGGAGCCCTGTTATTTTCCATGAACAGAAAAGATTCCAGCGCTTTGCGCGGTTTTGCGGGTCTTGCAAGTGAATACTTTCTTCCCGATATTAATGCCGCGTTAGCTGTCGTTCAATTTAAGGAATTGAATCGAAATATCGAAAGAAGACGTGACATTGGAGAAATTTATGTTCACGCGTGTTTATCTTTAGCGACCAGGACAAAACATAAACGTTTTATATCTGTTAATAGTAATGATGAATATAACAATTATTCCTTTTCTCTTGTTTTGGAAACAGGGCTTAAAGATGTTGCCGCGTACGCGAAGAAAAAAGAAATAGAAATTGAAAACGCTTTCGAAAATACTATCGCGGGCGCGGGCGGCTGTTCTGATTGTCCTGTCAGTAATTCATTGGTGTTACGGACAATCCAATTTCCAATGTATCCTCGCCTGCGTTCACAGGATGTTGAACGAATCAGCCGTCTTATTATGACGCTTCCTTAAAGGACAGCTTATGGAAAAAAACGAACTTCGTTCCGCGGTGCTGTTTGTTAATAATCAAAAAAAATATGCCGTTGGTTTAGCAGATCAAATATGCTGTGAACTTAAAAAACATGGAATACAAGGTTATATTTTTTCTTTTGAAGGAAAACCTGAACTTGTACCTTCTACAGAAGTAACAGGTTTTCTTCCATCAAGCTTGCCGGAAAAAAATTATGATATTGCTTTTTCACTTGGCGGAGACGGAACCGTACTTTATACCGCAAGATGCCTTGCGCCTTTTGGAATTCCAATTTTGCCGGTTAATCTTGGAACATTTGGTTTTATCGCGGAAGTAAAAAAAGATGATTGGCTTGATGTTTTTTCGCGATGGAATAAAAATGAAATTGTGCCGTCACGCCGCTGTATGTTCGAAATAAGCGTTGAACGCGATTCAAAAATAATAATGAAAAATATCTGTTTAAATGACGCTGTAATTTCCGCCGCGGGAATTGCGAAACTTATTAAATTAGATGTATATATAAATTCAATATTCTGTACTAAAGATGAAAATGTAACATTGGGTTCTTATCAATGTGACGGTTTAATTATTTCTACACCAACGGGTTCAACAGCGTATTCTATGGCGGCAGGAGGTCCTATTCTTGATCCTGAAATGGAAGCGTTAATATTAAATCCTATCTGCCCATTTCCATTATCAAATAGACCAATTGTTCTGCCTTCGCGTCAATTGCTGGAAATATCATTAACAAAAGCGCAGCGTTCCGGCGCTTTACTTACAGTAGACGGGCAGGATACATTTAATCTTGAATTTGCTGACAAAATTCTAATAAAGCAAACTGATTATCCTGCTTATTTAATTTTCGCCGACAAACAAGGTTATTATTCCGCGCTGCGTAACAAACTTTTTTGGTCAGGAGGAACAGATGCTTGAAGAACTTTCGATCAGAAATTACGCGTTAATTGATTCAATCACTCTTTCTTTCCGTCAAGGTTTTAATGTTCTTACAGGAGAGACAGGCGCCGGAAAATCCATTATAGTAGGTTCTTTAAGTTTTTTGTTGGGAGGCAAGGCAGAGATTGATGTTATTCGCTCAGGCTGCGATGAAGCATCCGTATCCGCGGTTATTTCTGTTAATAAATCTAATAACGATGTAATTGATTGGCTTAAAATGCGTGATATTGAATGTGAAGATGATGTTAATGATGTTAATACTGTTATAGTACGAAGAAATATTAAAACGACAGGCAGAGGTTCTATCTTTATACAAAATGTTCCCGTAACAAGACAGGATTTATCGGAGTTTATGGGGTTATTATTTGATTTACACGGACAGCATAATCATGAATCACTTTTAAAAAAAGAAAGTCACAGGGTATTTTTAGATCGATTCGCCGGAATAGAAGATGAAGTAAAAGATTTTTCAAAAATATTTTTGGAATTGTCAGAAAAAAGAAAAACACTTGAAAATTCTTTAAAAAGCGATCGTGAAAGGGAAGAAAGACTTGAACTTTTAAATTTCGCGGTTGATGAAATTACAAAAGCGAATATTCAAACCGGTGAGATACGCGATCTTGAAAACGAAGTTCAGAAACTTTCTGATTTTGAAAAACTGGCAGGTTTTATTAACACAGCAGCCGAATGTTTTGTAGACGGAGAAAAATCAATTTTAAGTTTGACACGCAAAGTAAAAAACGCGCTTGAAAACGCGTCAACTGTAGATTCATCATTAGGTGAAGTAAACAGAAGGTTCGAAAATCTTTACTATGAAGCGGAAGATATTTCTCAGGATTTTCGTTCTTATAAAGACAGTTTGACTTTTGATCCGCAAAGACTGGAAGAAGTAAACGAGCGGTTATCTTTATTATATAAACTTAAAAAGAAATATATTAAAAACGCGGATAATCAGGTAAGTGATGAAGAAGCGATTATTTTTTACAGGACAAGCGCGCAGGCGGAAATAGAAGCGCTGAGCAGCGCGGAAGAAAACAAGGATAAATTAAAAACCGCGATTGGTATTTTAGAAAAAACGATTGTAACAAAAGCTCAAGGTTTAAGGGAAAAAAGGACAGTATCATCAAAAAATTTAAGTCAATTAATAACCGGGATTTTAAAACATCTTGGAATGCCGAACGCCAATTATATGGTAAAATTATCTCCCAGGTTAAATGAGGCAGGTCAAACCTCGTATGGTCCTTATGGCGCGGACGATGTAGAATTCCTGATTTCCGCGAATACCGGGGAGCCGCTTAAAGATTTGGCAAAAATAGCTTCAGGGGGTGAGCTTTCAAGGGTAATGCTGGCGATAAAGACCGCCTTATTATCGGAAGAAAAGCAGAAAGAAGTCTCAGGCGTTCAAACCCTTGTTTTTGACGAAATCGATACGGGCATTGGAGGCGAAATCGCGCTTAAAGTAGGTGAATATTTAACTGAAATCGGCAAATTTAAGCAAATATTTTGCGTTACACATCTTGCGAGTATCGCGGTAAGAGCCGATAATCATTTTAAGGTAGATAAAAAAACAGAAGGCGGAAGAACCTTTACTGGTATCGGACCTTTAAACGCGGACGGGCGAAGGAAAGAGATAGCCCGGATGCTTGCGGGAGATTCCGGAAGCGCCGCTTTAGCTCACGCTGATGAGCTTATACAAAAATACGGGAATGGGAGACGGAGCGGTTAATGGCGAAGACTACAGAAGTAGATCGGCAGATGTACCATGAGAAGGCTAAAATCTATGTCGCGATGACCAAGGCGTTATTGGATACGGAAAAGAAACTCCTTGTGGAAGCTAAAAAAAATACACCTCAGGCTCCATTGCAAAAATTAACTCTCGCGGACGAAATGCTTAATCTCTCCTCTTACTACATGGCAATTAATGGCATATCGCAATCTGTGTTAAAAAATAAAAATGAAGAAGCTTTAAATGACGCGAGAAAATCGCTTTACAAAGCGGTAATATACCTTGAAGAAGTTGTAAGTAATTCTATTGATGCGCCTTATTCCGATTATGAAGCAAAAGTTTTGGCGATTGATTCTTTTGATCCAAACCAAAAATATAATTTAATACGTAAAATGGGGCTTGCCATCGATTTGTTGGAACACGCGTACGGTGATAATTCTAAATGGAGATGGACATTTGTAGAAATCGAAGGGCGTTTTGCCACCGTCGCGAAAAACATAATCGATCTTAAAAATATTTATACTAACGCGAGTCCTCAGTCTCCTTATTACGATTCAAGCGTTTACCACCTTAGATTAATTAAAAAACTTTTAACCCAGGCAGCGGATCGCTACCGGGAAAAATACGAACTTTCTACAAGCCAAACACTTGATTTTAAAACAGGAATAAATTATTTATCAGCGCTGCGCCGCTTGCATATAATTTTAGCCGAAAGCGAAGAGTCTGAAGCGATAAAGAAAAAACTGGCTATATGGTCGCAAAAACTGGAAACTGATCTAAAAAAACAAGAAGAAGCGAAAAAAAGAAATAAATAATTTTATGAGCCGCCCTTCCGCATCACTTAAGGAATATAAAGCTCTTTTTCCGTATCTTGCGAAATACAAAAAGCAATATATTTTTGGTTTAATTTGCCTTATTATTGTTGATGCCGCGCAAATAGTGATACCGCAGTTTATTCGCATAGTTATTGATATGGTTTCAAGCGGTGATTTTGAATTAAAACAAATAATTATTATATCTCTTTTTATGGTTGGTACAATGGCGCTTGTAAGCGCGGGACGTTTTTTATGGCGTTATTTTATTAATGGTTCATCAAGACGGATAGAAGCGCGGCTGCGTGAAGATTTATTTAATCATTTGCAAAAATTATCCTGGGATTTTTACCAAAAAAATAAAATTGGCGATTTAATGGCTCGTTCCATAAATGATCTTCACGCTGTTCGTATGTCTATTGGTATAGGTCTTGTCGCGTTTTTTGATTTTGTTTTTATGTCTACCGCGATATTAATTATTATTTTTGTCCAGGACGCGTCTTCCGCCGCAGTTTCAATTATTCCGCTGCCTCTTGTAACACTTTTAATTTTGATATTTGGAAGCAAGGTAGGTGTTAAATTCCGCGCGGCGCAGGAGAATTATTCCAGGATGAGCGATAACGCTCAGGAAACATTTTCCGGTATAAGTGTAATAAAATCATTCGTAAAAGAATGGTGGTTTATTAAAAAGTTCGCGGATTCAAATGACGATTACCGCAAAGCCAATATGGATTTGGTTCGCCTTTTTGGATTTTTCTTTCCGTTTATTACATTTCTTTCCGGGCTTACAATTTTGATCATGCTCGCGATTGGCGGTGTACGTGTTATAAATGGTTTGATGACACCGGGAAGCCTTGTCGCGATGTTTCGATATTTGGGGATGCTGATCTGGCCTTTAATGGGAGCCGGTTTTATGGTTAACATGATTCAAAGAGGAGCGGTAAGTCTTGGCAGAGTAAATGAAATTTTAAAAACAGAACCTTCGATAAGGAATAAAATAACCACGGAGGACACGGAGGAACACGGAGGAGAAGATTTTTGTAATTTACCTTGTGATGATTCTAATGTTACCGCAATAGAGATATGCGATTTAAGTTTTTCCTACAGTGATGTGTCTGTGTTAGAAAATATTAATTTAAAAATTGAGCGCGGGCAATGGCTTGGTATCATGGGAAAAACAGGATCAGGTAAATCAACATTAATCAAAACATTAACTCGTACGATTGATCCTCCGGCTGGTTCTGTAAAAATATTTGGTTTTGATGTACGCGACTGGAAACTGGAACACTTAAGATCCATGTTTGCCGTAAGCACGCAAGACAGCTATTTATTCTCTGACACAATCGCAAACAATATAACTTATGGCATTTGTTCGAATTTTATCACGCCAAGACGCCAAGACGCAAAGATTATTATAGATGAAGAAATCCAATCTAATAAAAACTCCGTGTCGCCGTGCCTCTGTGTGAATAATTTGGATAAAATTATTGCTTTTGCTTCTTTAAATAAAGATTTAGATATTTTCCAGCACGGTAAAGAAACCCTTGTAGGTGAACGAGGCCTCACTCTTTCCGGTGGACAAAAACAAAGAGTGGCAATCGCGAGAGCCGCTATAATGGACAGCGAAATTTTAATATTGGACGATTCATTTTCAGCAGTAGATAATGAAACAGAACAAAAAATACTTGAAAATTTATGGAACGAAAGAAAGGGAAAAACAACAATAATTGTTTCGCATAGGGTTTCTACCCTTAAATATTGCGATAATATTGTTGTTTTGGAAAAAGGAAAAGTTCTTGAATACGGAAGCCCGCAGCGGTTGATAAACGAAGGTGGTTTTTACAACAGAATGGCTGCTTTCCAAAGGCTTGAGGATAATTAAAATGGCAGAAAGTTATTTTGATACCGATGATATTACTAAAGAATATGACAGCCGCCTTGTCCGCCGTATTCTTTCGTATTTAAAACCTTATAAACATTTAGTTTTTATTACCCTTTGCGCTCTAGTAATTTCCACACTTGGCGAACTGTTTCTTCCGGTTTTGCTTCAACGAATTATTGACGACGCGTTATTGGCAAAAAATGTTTCATTACTTGTACATGGGTGTATTTTATATTTTATTATTTTAATATTTGTATTTGGCTTTACTTATTTACAGACATGGACCGCTAATCTGATGACACAGCGGGTAATGAAGGATATACGTTTATCACTTTTTTCTAAAACTATTTCTCAATCTACTAGTTTTCTTTCCCGCCATCCTGTAGGAAGAATTGTTACCCGCTTAACAAGTGATGTGCAAACAATGGATGAATTTTTTACTACAGTGCTGGTCGCTTTTATGAAAGATATCGCGATAATGGCTGGAGTCCTTGTTACATTATTTATTCTTTCTCCGCGGCTGGCGGCAGTTGTGCTTTTAACTTTGCCTCCTGTTTTTATTTTGACACTTATAAGCCGGGTTAAAGCGCGCGACGCGTTCAGAAAACAAAGAACAGCATCTTCAAAAGTTTACGCGTATCTTGCCGAACGTCTCGCGGGAATGCAGATTGTGCAGCTTTTCAGGCAGGAGAAAAAAAGTTTAAATGAATTTAAAAAAGGCAATCAAGAACTTTTAGACGCTAACCTGGGTGAAATGTATGTGTTCGCGACTTTTAGGCCTATAGTTGAATGGTTTTCTACACTTACAATGGCTGTTGTGTTAGTAGTAGGAAGTAAAATGATGTTATCTATGTCTTTATCACTTGGTATGCTGATCGCTTTTATAAGCCTTGTTCAAATGTTTTTTCAACCGGTAACAGACATCGCCGAAAAATATACGATGCTACAATCTGCAATGGCAGGCGGCGAAAAAGTTTTTAAACTGATGGATACAAATGAACATATTCCTGATAATTCTACGGAGAAAAATTCTTCATCATCTTTAAAAACCTCCGAGTCCTTTGTGCCTTCGTGTCTCCGTGTGAAAAAAATCGAATTAGATCATGTGCAAGGTCACATCGAATTTAATAATGTCCGTTTTGCCTATAAAGAAAACGAAGATGTTTTAAAAGGGATTTCGTTCTCTGTAAAGCCTGGTGAAATGGCGGCGATTGTCGGTTATACAGGAGCGGGCAAAACTACGATTATCAATGTGCTTTCTCGTTTATGGGATATAAATTCCGGGGTAATTCGGTTAGACGGCGTACCAATTACAGATATTCCATTAAATAAACTTCGCAATTCTATAATGCCTGTTAATCAGGATGTAACTTTGTTTTCCGGTACAATAAAAGAAAATATAACACTTGGTCTTGATATTTCGCAAGAAGAGATTGAAAATGCCGCCATGGCGGTTCATGTTCATGATTTTATCGCCAATTTGCCAAATGGATATGAAACAGAACTTTCAGAAAGAGCCGCGAATATATCAACAGGACAGCGGCAGTTAATCAGCTTCGCTCGTGTAATTGCTCACAATCCCCGAGTTGTAATTCTTGACGAAGCGACAAGCTCGATAGACACCGAAACAGAACGTCTTATTCAGCTTGGGATAAAAAATGTATTGGCAGGCAGAACTTCGATTGTAATAGCGCACAGACTTTCTACGATTAAAGACGCTGACAGAATTCTTGTTTTGTCAAACGGCCGCCTTGCGGAAGAAGGCAAACATGACGAGCTTATTTCACGCGGCGGTTTGTATTCGGGGCTTTACAAGCTGCAATACGAAGAAAAAACTATATAAAATATACCCTTTTTTCCTTTCCTATTGCGTTAAAAAGATGTATATTATACATA
>WQXE01000064.1 GCA_009784995.1 Treponema sp.
TGAATAATCGTAAGAAAAAAGCGTCTTTCGCCAGAATATTAACATTATCTGTTTTTACAATTATTGCTTTTATTGTAATAATATTAATGTCAATTTTTATTTATAATCTTCGTTCAATTACTTATAAACAAACAGAAACAATTGTAAGCGAACGTATTAACCATTTAAGAAGCAATATTGAGTCATCTCTATCCAAATATGAGATCACATTAATCGATACATCGTTTGGCATTAGAGCGCTTTTAGCCAACGGTTATATTCCGCAGAATGAATTAGATTATTATCTTTTTAATATATGCGAACAAATACCCGAAATAGAAATGGTTTATTTCTTTAATACCTATAGCTGGACTTCGCCTAACGGTTATTGGGCAAGGTCAAATACATGGATTCCTTCGTCAGGATGGGATAATACAGCCCGTCCCTGGTTTATAAACGCCAGAAACGCGGGAGGTAAGGTTGCTTTTTCTGAACCGTACCTGGATGACAATACAGGTGATATTATTATTTCAATTTCTCTCGCTGTATTCGATGATAATAAAAACGAAATTGGAGTTGTCGCCGCGGATGTTCTTGTAACCGACCTGGGAAGAATGATAAAACACGATTTAATATTTGAAGAACAGGAAATATTCCTGATAGGTAAAGACGGGCTTTTTATTACGCATAACAGCGCCGAAGCGATAATGACAAATTGTTTCTTTGAAGAATTTAACCTGTCTGAATATAAAAATAATGTATTATCGTCTAACACGTTTACTGTAATGGAAAGTAATAATTTACTTTATTCAGCGGAAATACCAACGGCAGGATGGATACTTGTTTCTGTAATTCCAAGAGAAAATATTTACGCTGAAACAAATGAATTATTAATCCGGTTAATTATAATAAGTCTCGCTATTGTAATTATTGTTGTTCTTATATCCGGTATTTACACATATCGTATATTGACAGTTCCAATAAGGGGAGTTTTAAAAGTCAGCGACGCTCTCGCGGACATGGATTTTAATGTAGAAATAGATAAATTCAGAAATGACGAAATCGGCGATATTCAACACGCGCTAATTAAAATACGCGACAGTTTAAAAAAAGGCATTGATTCACTGCAATCTCACCTGTCAAAAACAGAAGATGAAGGAAAAAAACTAAATATGATGCTAATTGATTCGTTTGGAGCTTTAGAGTCAATTTCTTCCACAATAGACTCGATGGATTCAAAAGTACAAACACAAATGTTATCTGTAAATAATGTGTCGAACTCCGCTTCTGATATTTTCCACAATGCCGGAAGTTTTGAAAAAACCGTAAAGGATCAGGCAGCGCATATCGCGGAATCGTCAAGCGCGATCGAGCAGTTAACAGAACATATAAAAACAATTCAATCAGTAGTAAAAGGCACCAGAAAAACAACAGAGATTCTCAGCAATTCTTCTGAAACAGGAAATCGCACACTGTTAAAGCTTATGGAAGAATTAAGAAATATTTCTGAACAATCCAATACATTACGCAAAGCGAATAACGCCATAGCCGATGTAGCGGCGCAAACAAATATTCTTGCCATGAACGCGGCGATTGAATCGGCTCATGCCGGAGAGACCGGCAAGGGTTTTGCCGTAGTAGCGGGTGAAATACGCAAACTGGCGGAATTATCCGGCAAGGAATCTGATTCTATATCAGCTCAAATAAAAAAAATGGAACAGACAATAGGGCAAATAGACGCGGTATCAAAAGAAACTGTTTCCGCCATGAATGATATATTTAACGAAATTAAAACTTTGGGTTCATCATTCGCTTCTGTAAGCCAGATTGTTGAAGAACAATCAACAAGCAGTACAATTACTCTGTCAGTTTTACAAGATGTTCAGAATATGACAGATCAGGTTCGTTCCGGCGCGGATGTTATGAATAAACGCAGTACCGCCATTTACGAAGACATGGGAAAATTAAAAAATATTTCCGCTGAAGTAACGGAAAAGGTAACAGAAATGCGTTCGGCAAGCGTTAATATCGCGTCTTTCCTGGATAATGTCCGAAAACTTCGTTCATAAAGTCATTTTTTCGTGATTTTTAAACAACTAAACAAATGACTAGTAGTTACTAGGCACTGTTATTAATTTGTGTTATCCTTGTAAATTATGGACAAACTAATCATCAAAGGAGCGCGCGAGCATAACTTAAAAAACATCGACCTGGTTCTGCCTCGTGACAATCTAATAGTAATTTCAGGGCTTTCCGGTTCCGGCAAAAGCTCACTGGCATTTGACACAATTTTCGCGGAAGGGCAGCGCAGGTATGTAGAAAGTCTTTCCGCCTACGCGCGTCAGTTTTTAGGACGGATGGATAAGCCCGATTTGGATTATATTGAGGGACTTTCCCCCGCGATTTCCATCGAACAAAAAACAACTCACCGTAATCCGCGCTCAACTGTCGGCACTGTAACAGAAATTTACGATTATTACCGTTTGCTTTACGCGCGAATTGGTATACCACACTGCCCCATCTGCGGCAAGGAAATCCGCGAACAGCCTGTAGATTTAATTATCGAAACAATTATGCAATTTAAAGAAGGAACAAAAATTCAATTGCTGGCTCCGGTTATCCGCGGAAAAAAGGGCGAACATCAAAAAATAATCGAAGACGCGCGCAAAGCGGGTTTTGCTCGAGCGCGAATAGACGGCGTTCCTGTTAACCTGGACGAAAATATAAAACTTGACAAACAAAAAAAACACTCAATCGAAATTATCGTAGACAGGCTTGTAATAAAAAAAGAAATCCGCGCGAGGCTCGCGGAGTCTGTAGAAGCCGCTTTGCAGACAACAGACGGTCTTATGATTGTGCTTGTAACAGAAGACGGTAAAAATAGCGAGCAAATTTTTTCGCAGAAAAACTCCTGTCCTGACTGCGGCGTTTCAATTCCTGAATTGCAGCCGCGTTTATTTTCTTTTAACAATCCATTCGGCGCGTGTCCTGGCTGTTCAGGTCTTGGAGCGAAACTGGAGTTTGATCCAGACCTTGTTATCCCTGACCGTAGTCTTTCATTTAACGAAGGCGGCGTTATTCCATACAACCCGGACAGCGCGTGGAACCGCAGCCGTTTTCAGGGTCTTGCAAAGCATCACAAATTTAATCTTGATACGCCTTTTAACAAACTGCCTAAAAAAATAGTAAACGCGATTCTTTACGGCAGCGATGAAGAAGTAAAGGTGCGTTATGTGAACAAAGAAGGCACAAGCCAGTTTGAATACCAGTCAAAGTTTCAGGGAATACTGGAAGAATTAAAACGCCGTTATATCGATACTTCTTCGCAGGGTGTTAAAGACTGGTTGGAAAAATTCATGAGCCACAAACCATGCGAAGACTGCGGCGGAAAACGTTTAAAACCGGAAGTGTTAGCTGTCACTGTAGCGGGAAAAAACATATGGGAGCTTTCAAAACTTTCTGTAACGGATTCTTTAAAGTTTTTCGAACATATAAAATTAAATAAAAGCGAAAATAAAATCGCGTACCAGATTTTAAAAGAAATAAACGCCCGACTTGGCTTTATGAAAAATGTAGGGTTGGATTATCTTAGCCTTGAGCGCAAGGCTTCTACACTTTCAGGCGGTGAAGCCCAACGTATCAGGCTCGCGACACAGATAGGATCAAGTCTTGTTGGTGTTCTTTATATTTTGGACGAGCCGTCTATCGGGCTTCACCAAAGAGACAACCAGCGCCTTATCGATACATTATTGTACCTGCGCGACCTTGGGAACACTTTAATCGTAGTCGAGCATGACGAACAAACTTTACGGACAGCTGACCATATCGTAGATTTGGGACCGGGCGCGGGAGTGCATGGCGGGTATGTTGTCGCGCAGGGGAAACCCGAAGATATAATGAAAGTAAAAAAGAGCCTTACAGGTCAATACCTCGCGGGTATTCTTAGTATCGATATTCCAAAAGAAAGGCGCAAAGGCAACGGCGCTTTTATAAAAATTAAAGGGGCGAGCGAACATAATTTAAAAAACATCAATGTTGAAATTCCGCTTGGTCTTTTTACATGTATTACAGGGGTTTCAGGTTCGGGAAAATCCACACTTTTATCCGATGTTTTATATCCCGCGCTTGCCAACAAGGTTTACGACTCTAATCGTACAGAAGGCGCGCACAAAAGACTTGACGGCTACGAACATATCGACAAAGTAATCGACATCGATCAAAGCCCTATCGGCAGAACACCGCGCTCTAACCCAATCACTTATGTCGAAGGTTTTACCGCCATAAGAGACATGTTCGCCAATTTACCCGAATCCAGAATGAGAGGTTATAAACCCGGGCGCTTTTCGTTTAATGTTAAAGGCGGCAGATGCGAACATTGCGAAGGAGACGGAACAAAAAAAATCGAAATGAACTTTCTGCCGGATGTATACATAACCTGCGATGTCTGCCACGGCAAAAGATTTAACAGAGAAACCCTGGAAATCCGCTACAAAGGCAAAAATATAAGCGAAATATTGGACATGACAATCGAAGAAGCGGCTACCTTTTTCGCGCCCATTCCGCAAATTGCCCGCAAAATGGAAACATTGCTTTCTGTAGGTTTGGGTTATGTGAAACTGGGGCAATCGGCGCTGACCCTTTCCGGCGGGGAAGCCCAGCGTGTCAAACTGGCGCTGGAACTTTCAAAACGTTCCACAGGCAGAACCATGTACATCCTGGACGAACCTACAACAGGGCTTCATTTCGCCGATGTAAAACAGTTAATGGAAGTTATACAACGCTTGGTAGAACAGGGAAATACCGTTATAATGATAGAACACAACCTTGATGTCCTTTTGCAAGCCGACCACATCATTGATCTTGGTCCTGAAGGCGGCGAAAAAGGCGGGTATGTGATCGCGACAGGCACGCCTGAACAAATCGCGAAATGCGAAAAATCTTATACGGGTTTTTATATCGCGGATATGTTAAAACGCGCCCGCAAAACTGGAAAAAAATGAGAGTAGAACATAAAAAAGATAAAAAACCACAGAGGACACGGAGGAACACGGAGGTTTTTGTACGAAAACACTCTTTCCTCCGTGAAACTCTAAGCAACTTTAGTTGCAGTACTCCGTGGTTAAATATTATTTTTATTTTATTATTTTTTTCTATATCTATATTTGCTCAAGAAACTAATAATTTTGAAGAAACTACGATTTATGAAGAAGAAATTATAGATTTAACCGAAGAAGAAGCCGAAGAAGTAATACAAACTGTCTCTCCGGAAAGACAGCGTATGGAAATGGAAATAAGAACATCAACATTAAGTGAGCTCGCTTTATGGTGCCGCACACTCGGTCTTTCGGAAAGCGGCACAAGAGAAGAATTATCCAAACGTCTGCGCGATCATTTTGATTTACCTGAATCAACGCGAAATAATATCGACCAAAAAGTAATAACTATAGAATCCGCGCAAATATCAGAATATTTTACGATAGAAGTAGTTGACGAAGATTATGCCCGTTTAAGAGGAGATGTTTATATTTCTTTAAAAGACGGCGATACTGTTCATACAATAACCGCGAACGAAGTCCTTTTTAACCGGACCAGAAATATTCTTACCGCTACAGGACAGGTTTTTTACGAAAAAGTTGACAGCGACGGAACTGAAACATTCAGGGGAGAAAACATAACTGTAAATTTGGATGACTGGTCAAGTATCTTTCTTGACGGCAATTCAACAAGAAAAATTGACGACGGAACTGTTTATCTTTTTTCAGGATCAGTAATAACACACAGCGAACAGGGAGTAACAATCCTTTCTGACGCCGATATAACAAATACATCAAACGAAGAATCTCTTTGGTCTATTAGCGCTTCAAGGATTTGGTTATTACCCGGTTCTGATTTCGCGATTTTTAACGCTGTATTAAAAGTCGGAGAAATCCCTGTACTTTATCTTCCATTTTTTTATTTTCCGGGCGAAGAACTATTTTTTCATCCTGTTATAGGATACCGCAGCAGAGAAGGCGGTTTCATACAGACAACAACTTATATATTGGGCCAACCAAGCGCAAAGCCGGAAGAAACAAGTTCACTCACCAAAATTTTCAGTAATACAGATAACGATGAAAAAGAAATACAGGGATTATTTTTAAGAAGCACCGGAAGAAAAGTAATCGATCCAAATGAAATTAGTTTAAAAGCGTTAATTGATTATTATGTAAATCTTGGAACATATTTAGGCATTGAACTTTCTATTCCAAAAACTGAAATTTTAAATCCAATCGAATTTTCACTGGGACTTGGGTTTACAAGAACAGTATCGCATGTAGGCGGTGTTTTTACGCCTTACGCGCCTTCTTATGACGGAACTTTTGATTTAAACCACTCTAATCTTTTTTCCATGCAGGTTCCTTTTCGTTATAGAATGACGTTTAACAGTTCAATCAGCGGGACTATAGGAAATCTTTTTTGGAACTTTCCTTTTTATTCAGATCCTTTTGTAGACAGGGATTTTTTAAACCGTATGGAAAGTATGGATCTGTTTGAAATGCTTCAACAAGGCGCTTCGCAATTTGATGATCCATTTGCGGAAGGAGAAATTTCATCCAGCCAATGGCATGTTTATGGAAATCTAAATTTTCCTGTCACTTCAGTAACACCATATATTTCCAGAGCTTCTGTAACAAACCTGTCTACAACATTATCATTTAGAACTATAGAAGACAGGTCAATCATGGATGATTATTATTATAATAACAATCCGTCTCGCTTTTTTTTCGCGCCGGATAAATATACAATTTATAACTTTTCCGGCACAGTTTTAGGTACTCCCTTAACAATAGGAGGCGCGCGCCAGGTTAGGCCAAGTACCGGTAACGAAGAAAGAGATGATCCTTTTGCCGGTATAGGAAGTCCAATTTCTCCCTGGCAAAATGAAGAAACCACACAATCAGATATAGTATCACCGGATATTTTAACTCCTCCGCTTTTAACTCAAAGTTTTAATATACCTACATATGGAAATACAAGATTTTCCATAGACTACCAGGTAAGCCCAACCAGTTCAACAGAACTTCAATTTTTATCGGTAAATTGGAAAACACAAGATGATGTTGATTGGGAGGATGTTCATTCAATTCTTACCAGCATAAGCGGAAACAGCGCGTTAAATTTCCGTGTAGATCATACAAGCGGGTTATTTTCCAATACTGTTACTTTCTCCGGCAACGGCACATGGAGGGATTTTGGATATTTAAATGAAGACGCGTTTTTAGACAATAATGGAAATGTAAACGAAACCAGAATGATGGAAACGAGAAGACAACAATACAGCCAGACAAACTATTCAACATCTTACGCGTATAACGGCAGTGTCCGCCCTCTAATGGAAAATCCAATATTCAGTCAATCGACCTTGCAATATAATCTAAGAGGAACACTTGTAAGATCAAAAAGATATGCCGGCGGTGATAGTCCTGAACTGACTCCTCAATGGGGTATTTGGGCAAAAGAAGAAAGAATTAATAATGTAGATATATACGGACTTAACAATCACAGAATTACAGCTTCTATCGCGGCCAATGTAATGGATAATATACAAAATCTTTCAATTAGCGCCGACTTGCCTCCTATGGACGGACTAATCGAAACACGCGCTATATTTCGTTATTCGATTTCTGAAACAAATATAAATTTCCGTGTAGAAAGACCCGAGGACAGCGATTGGATTTTTAAACCCATTCATTTAACAGAAATTTTAAGATTTGACAGAAATATAACATTCACACATTACATGATTATCAAACCTGAAGAAAATAATGATATCACCAATATGACAACATCTTTAACTTTATGGAATTTTACAGCGTCATATTCGGCGGAAAAATCACAAAAATTCAGATTCAAGGCATTTCCAACCGGCGGCGGCGAATGGCAGCCATACGGGAATATTGTTCTCAATTCAAAAGAATTATCTTTTTTATATAACCAGCAGTCATCTGATATAGAAATCATAAAAAACCGGATAAATCTTTCTTTTGATGTCAGAACGTCATTGAATTTTAATTTACAGCAGCATACAAATTCCAACTTTCAATTAACACTTGGATTAAATTTAAATATTCCGGGTTTTTTAGAGTTAAAAATGTCGGCAACCGCGCAAAATTCTGTTATATTACGTTATTTCAAAGATATGCCTGGAATGGAAGATTTAACATTTATGTATCCTGATGGTCCGCAAAATAATGTTTTAATTGATTTACTGGATTCTTTTAATTTTCTTGATGATACAATGCGCCGCAGATCAGGATTTAAAATGCAAAGACTTAATTTTACAGCGACACACTTTTTAGGTGACTGGACCGCGGAGCTTGGCGTATCAATGTATCCGTTTCGTAATACTGCGCTGGCGGATCGGACATTTTCTATTGTCGCGGATATATCTTTTATTATCAAATGGATTCCAATATCGGAAATATATTCTGATATAAGTTTAGACGGTAAAAATGACAGGTGGATAACAAGATAATTATTCAATTTTATCTCTACTTGACGATTCTAATTTACAGGATATAAAATTAATTAAAGAGGTTTGTTTGGAGGACGGATTAACTATAATATTTGATAACAGGGAACTGCTTTCCAGTATATGCGGAGCGAATGACGGCAATTTAAGGATTATCGAAGGTTCGCTTGGCGGTTTTATAACAGCCAAAGGCAATGAGATTCATTTTGAAAGCAGAGAGGTTAACGGCGTTAAACGTTTTAAATCAATGATGGATAATTTAATTACTACGGTAAAAGAAGGAGAACATCCTTCGGCTGAATATATCCGCGCTTTAGCGGATGAATTTATCACAAGCGAAAAAATAACAGAAGAAAAATCACAGGCTCTTTTCCATGATTCAATGATACAAATACCTCACGGATTTAAACGCGTATACCCTCGCAGTAAAAATCAGGCTTTTTACATTCAGGGAATGAGAGAAAACGAAATTTGTTTTTGTGTAGGACCCGCGGGAACAGGCAAAACATATTTGGCAATAGCTTACGCTTTGCAAACGCTGCTTTCAAAAAAAATACGAAAACTGGTCCTTACGCGCCCTGTTGTGGAAGCAGGTGAAAATCTTGGCTTTCTGCCCGGTGATCTCGCCCAAAAAATTGACCCGTATTTAAAACCTTTATACGACGCGATGGAATCATTGGTTCCTTACGATGTAATAAACAGGATGGAAGAAACAAGATCCATCGAAATCGCGCCGCTCGCGTACATGAGAGGCAGAAGTCTTAACGACTGCATGGTAATTCTTGATGAAGCGCAAAATACCACAAAAGAACAAATGAAAATGTTTCTAACCCGCATTGGAACAGGAGCCAGAGCTATAATCACGGGAGACTCCACCCAAATTGATTTGCCCCGTAAAACAGATTCAGGGCTTTTAAACGCTCTGGAAATTTTAAGGGAAATTGAAGGGCTGCACTTTTCATTCCTGCACACGGTTGATGTAGCGCGTAACCCGCTGATAAAAAAAATAATACAGGCTTATAATGAAAATAAAACGTGAACCATATTTAAAAAATAACATATCAAAGGTATTTAAACATTTACGCTCAAGCCGTTTTCTTTTTAGTTTCGCGTTATGTGTAATTTTAATATTTGTTATAATATCCGTAGAGAATAATGAATCGATAAACAGCTTGCGAAATATTTTGGGTTCTATACTTCTTTTCCTTTTAATATATATTATTTATATAATTTTACAGGGGCGCGTTAATCTTGGCAGGGAATTATCAAACAGGGAATGTTATCTGCTTTCTTCCATTGCCGGCATATATATAATAAGCGCGGTTTTAATAAATAACCTGTCACCGGGATTTGAAGGTTTTCCGGCGGCGCTCGCGATTCCAACAGGGCTTTTTATAATGCTGCTCGCTGTTTTTATGGGAAGAAGGCTCGCGTTAATAATGTCAATCGTTCTTCCGTTAGGCGCGTATTTCGCGGGAGCGTTTGATAATCATTCATATATCATCGCGTTAGTCTGCGGAGTAACAGCATCTATCGTACTTTATAAAGCTCAAAACAGAATGAGCCTTATTAAAGCGGGGCTTATTATCGCCGCGGCTAACTGTATAGCCGTAATTGTTGTATTGTTAATCCGTCAGGCGACTTTTACCGAATATCCTGTTTTGCTTTTTTGGGCTGCTTTAAACGGCGTTATATCAGGTATGCTTACTCTCGGTTTTTTACCGCCTTTGGAACACGCTTTAAACGCGGTAACTCCATTCAGGCTTATGGAATTATCCGACCTTAACGCGCCAATCTTGCGTAAACTTTTTACAACAGCGCCCGGCACATACAGCCATTCGCTCATGGTAGCGAATCTCGCGGAGCAGGCATGTCAGGACATTGGAGCCAACGCTCTGCTCGCCCGTGTCGGCGCGTATTATCACGACATTGGAAAAATGGAAAACCCCGATTACTTTATAGAAAACCAGACAGATCATAACAGGCACGACGAAATCGCT
Organism: Treponema sp.; assembly: GCA_009784995.1. GTDB lineage: Bacteria > Spirochaetota > Spirochaetia > Treponematales > Breznakiellaceae > WQXQ01. The sequence continues at coordinate 10,492 of WQXE01000064.1, forward strand.
CCGCGTCTTTCGGCGACTATAATACGCAGTCATGTAAAACTTGGCGTAGAAAAAGCTCA
>WQXE01000065.1 GCA_009784995.1 Treponema sp.
AACAGCATTAACGGTTATACTGTTTTCAGTCGGTATACCGTTTACAGTCGGAGCTCCGCTAACTGCCGCTCCGCTCGCTTTTGTTATTGTTCCTGCTATCGTACCGTTAACGGGAGCTATGTAGTTTGCTGCTGCGGCTCCTGTTATGCCGTAAACAATTATTATCTGATTAGCCGTCGCTGCATCGGCGCTGTTATATGTCGCACTTGTGATTGAAGGATTTACAACATCGCCTGGAACCACATTTGTAAGAGTTCCTGCTGTTAATCCGGTATGTGCGGTAGTGCCGTCATATACTTTTGCCGGACTTCCGGTTGGCGCATTAATCGTTAGTTGTCTTGGTGTAATTGTAAGCGTACCAATCGAAACTTCCGCTAACGCCGCGTAAATCGTTCCGCCTGCCGTAGAAACGGTAACATTATAAGTACCAACATTTAAAGGTATGGTTTGAGAACCATTATAATAAATTGTAATAGCTCCCGAGTTAGTTGTATTAAAACCTGCGTTATACTCAACCGTTACAGCCGCTGGAGTATCACCGTATATTTTTGTGTTATTACTCAATGTAAGGTTAGAAATGTTTTGATTCTGTCTTACATTTACAGTCGCTATATTTGTAGAAGTTGATGCGGCAGAAGTTGCAGCACTTACAACACAATAATAGTAATATGTTCCCGCTGTTAAATTCGTAGGAATTGTAAATGACGAGTTTGTCTCTCCTGTTATTAAAGAGCTGCCTGTATAACTTGGCGTGTTATTGCTGTACCACTGATAAGAAAGAGGTTCGGTCGGTATTATACTCGCGGTTACTGTTAAATTACCGGAAATACTGCCTACTATAAAGTCTGAAACAGATACAGGTTGTGTATCAATTGTGATTTGCGATTCTCTTAAAACACCTCTATTCGGTGTGCCGCTTTCAAATTGAATCACATGGGTACTGCCTATAGCTTGGGTCGCATTAGAAGAGTTAATAAAATTACCCAATACAAACTTTGAAATATCACTATTCGAAGTTAAACCCGCTCCCTGTAAGATTGTTTTGTCATTCCAGAAATCAACTGCGTTTATTGTATTTCCTCGCAGATTAAGTGTACCTACACCGCCTGTTGTCAAAGCGGCAGGAATGTTAATTACAGCCGTTGTCGCGGCGTTTGCCGCGTTCAAGGTAACTGTTGTTACCGTTGCGTTAGCTGACATTTCAAACGTAGTATTCGGCGATACGGTAACATTATTTACAGTAATATTTTCGCCAAGTCTAAGGCTTCCGTTATTAAGCGTAATCGCGCCGTTTACAGTTACGGGTGCCGCCATTCCGCGAATTGTTAAATCTACACTTGAAGAATTTATTGTCTGCGCATCTATATTCGCATTATTTCTAACATACAATGTATAAGCGCCTGCGTTAGCGGGTGTATTAACATAAGTCATCGCTTTTTCAAAATCATTGGTTCCTGCCAGGTTTGCTGGCACATCAATCGCTCCTATCCAGCTCGGGTAAAAATCGATGCTTTCGTGAATAGGAATAGTAGTTAGATTATTCCAAGCGCTTCCCTGATCGTCCTTTCGCCAGCCGTTTAATATAAAACCGACATCACTTAACGAAGGATTATTACTATTTAGATAAAGGTAAACATCGGCTGTTTTTGAAACGGATGGTATCGTCGGTATTAAACCCCCGTGTAAAACGGTTTGCGATGTAATAGTACTCCCATCGTTATTAAAAAAAGTTATAACGTGATTAGGATTATTAAAATCACTTTCATTAAAAACCTTTGTAAAATTACTTGTCATTGTCGCGTATATGTGCAGAATTTCGTGCCATACAAGTTTTTTACCGTTTGTCTGCGTCATTTCTATTTTTACTGTATAAATCCCCGAAGGAAGATTGGGACGGCTGTTATTATTAACCCCCGCTGATAAATTTTCAACAGGAGGTTGTACAGTATTACTCGAATTTATTATTGTCATTGTTGCGGTTGTATCAGGCGTATTAACAGTTATATTCCAAGAAAAAGTACCAACACCGCTTGCGGGAATTAACGGCAGTGCCTTTAAAGTGATATTTAAATTTGTATTTTGCCCCGCGTTTATTTGTATTCCATTTACTGTTTCTCGCGCCGCAAGATTACTTCCTTTATAAGCGTTAACGGTAAGATTATAATTTCCCGCGGCTATAGTAATAGGCTGCAAATTTGAACCGGTAATATTCGGAGTAAATGTTATTGGAATACCGGTTGGAACAGGAGTAAAGATCAATTCAAAACTGGTAAAATCATTTAATGATTGTATCCCGGGTAAAATTGTCCGTGGTGATGAAAACGAAAGAGATAAAGACCCCAAACCCGAACCATACGGATCAAACTCTTCAGGACAGGAAACAATGAACAGTGAGCAAAGAACAATGAACAAAACAAAGAATTTACCACAAACCACACGAACTTGCTGTTCGATATCGAGGCTATGGTTCGTGTTGGTTCGTGGTAAAAAAATTCTTAATCTTCTATGTTTATTTTTCATTTTTCTTTCCTCTTTAATTACTCTACAATCGTAAAGTTTATATTTCTCATATACTCTACGCCGTTTAATTCCACAAACAACCTTAATGTATGTCCGCCGAGCGTGTTGTATTTTACATGCTCGGGAGCGCTTAAATTTGCATTCAACGTAAACGACGATGAGCCAATCGGATCTTCCCTGACAATTTGTCCTGCGTAAGTACCGACACCGTCAACTTCCCATTTTATATTTGAATACAACGATGGATTTGTTATACTTATTGGTACTTGCTGCGGAACACCGTTGGCGCCTGTTCGAGAAATCGTTATATTATCAACAGGTAACGGAGCTCCTTCTGTAATTTGCTCAAAACTCAAAGTAACATTCGTAACAATACTCATAATTAAAGTACCCGTTGTCGTATCACTAAAACCTCCACCAGAAACTAATATCTCCAAACCGTTATGTGCCGCTATTGAAAGAATAGTTCCGTTAGCTGGCGTTGCCGTTAATCCGTTTGAAGCTAATTGATCAAATGAAACATTTTTTTCGGAGCCGTCTTCGTATTCAACTTTAACAGTAAGCCCGGCAAGGTTAAGCGCTTCGCCGTGAACATAATCCATCTTGGTTGGATCGGTTAAAATCGTTATTCCGCTGATCGGGATCGAAGGAACAAGATTACTTACCCATCTCGCGTACAGTGTCATGTCAACCGTAGGTTCAACGTTAAAATCCCAGGGATTTTCAAAAATGTTATTATCTGTATACCAGCCTGCAAAGTTATAATCTGCCTTTGTGGGGTTGTTTGGCTGTTTAACAAGTTCGTCTCTCCATACATTTTGTTTGGAAGGAACAGGTTTGCCGCCGTTGGTTTCAAAATAAACTTCTTTTACACCAAGGATTTCTTTCATAAACGGATTCGGACAAGATGTAACTAACAAAGATATTAAAAGAATTACTACCACCTCTGCGCCTTTGCGCCTCTGCGAGATTAAATTCCGAAATAATTTATTATTCATATTCATAATCTCAGGCGCGCTGCTCGTGCTAAAGCACTCGCGCTGTTTTCTCCTTTAATAATATACTGTGCGCCACGCCGTTTTAGATTTAATCATCCACACAGCTTGCGCTGTGCTATAATCGGGCGCCTCCACTAACTCCTGCGCTGATGATATACGGATAACCGCTTCTAACCATAGGCTCCACATACCATATATCCCCTATAAAAAAACGCCAGCCAAAACCCAATCCGTAAGTCATCGAACCTTTATTACTGCCTATCGAAAATTCATCCATACGGTTAAATATAACGGGACCCAACATAAGCTGTAAAAAAGGACCTGTATCGGCATTTAAACCGGATAAAAAATATTTCCAAAAAACATTTAGTTCCAAAGCGTTCATTCCCTCTAAACCGAAAAACCACGCCAGTTTCATTCCAACTGCCGCGCCTGTTCCGTAGCCGAAAGACATACCTCCGCCGATTACGAAGGATTCAAAATCATAAGGAATTGTTTCTATGGAAGTGGAAATAAAAATACTTTCCCGTGAAACAAAAGATGATGGTTGCGCGGATAAATTGGAAAATATTAAAAAAAATAAAAATATAGTTATGGTATTTTTCATATTATCAACTCAATTATGTAAAATTATAATATGGTTGCTTATCTAATACATCCGTGTAAACACACGATTAAATCGTGCGTAAACTCACGGTTTTAAAATGTGTCAATTACATTGATAAGTTCTCGCCAAGCGCGTAAAGCGGGACTATTTTTATACCGGGTATTTCTCCGAAATTTTCTAAAGAGGTGCGAATGCCATAAGCGGAGTGTTTTTCTTCCAGAAATAAACGCATGCTTTGCATCGCGCCTTTGGCGCTGCTTTTTACTTCTATTGGAATGATGTCTTTGCCTAATTGTACGACAAAATCAACTTCGGCATTGCTGCTTTTATTTTCACGGTGCCAGTAATAAAGACTCTTTTGCTCGTAACATGAAGACGATTTTAGTATTTCCAGCCCTGCGAATAATTCTGCGATATTTCCCTTATTTATAAGGGAAAAATCATCGCTGATTAATAAATCAGACATAAAATCTTGTTTTAAAGGCAGCCCCAATAATCTTTGAAAAATACCTGTATCCAATAAAAGTATTTTTTGTTTTTTAATATCGATCTCTGCTCCCAGCGGTACGCCATTGGCAGCTGAATGATAAACAGGAATAACAAGCCCGGACAATTTTAAAAGTTCAAGTCCTTCTTTTAATTGCCTGTGGGTGTATTCATTGGAAACATTCGCGTAAACAAATTTTTTACCCATTTGATTTACAACAGAATCAAATACAACAGATATTTGTAAAACCGGAACTTTTTTTGCGTATTTGGAAAAATCAGACTTAAGTGAAATTACAAGATCGTCCAAAATACGCTGACAAGAAAGAAAATCTTTATTACTTACATAAGAAGAAACAACTTCCGGCATTCCGCCAATAATAAAAAATATTCTTAAAAGTTCGATTATTTTTTGATGAACAGGTTCGGATAAAGGATTATTACAATTTGCGTTTTGAATGGCTTGTAACAGCAATTTATGATCACAAGCATTTAAAAATTCAAAAAAGCTCATTGGATACATAAACATGGAACGAATCCGCCCTACTCCAAAAGACGGTAATTCCTGAAAAGCAAATTCCAAAAGAGAACCCGCGGCAATTACGTGTAATTCTTTATATTTTTCATAAAAAAAACGAAGAGAAGAAATCGCAGGCAAAGAACTTTGAATTTCATCAAAAAACAATAAAGTTTTTCCGGGTATAACAGGAATTCCATATATCGCGGATAATTCCTGACACAGCTTTTGAGGTGATAAATCACCTTTAGAAAACAGGTCTTGAACATTTATATCCAACTCAATATTAATTTCCAAAAAATGATCAAATTGCTTTGCCAAATGCCTTACCGCGCTGGACTTGCCTACTTGCCTTGCGCCTCTAAGTAATAAAGGTTTTCGATCGCTATCCTGTGCCCAACTGAGTAAATCTGTATCGATTTTCCTGTCTATATAGGATGTATTAACCTTTTTTTTTGCCATTTTTAACCTTCGTTAAGAATAATTCTAATGGGAAATTGTAAAAAATACAAGGCAAAAAACAGGCATTTTTGTCAAAAATACAAGGCTAAAAACAGTGGTTTTTGTTAAAAATACAAGGCGAAAGAGTGCTTGCCTTTTAACCTCAATATCTATCTGCGCGCTATCTGCGCCTGCGTGATAACAATATTAACCTGAGTAAACTGGCAATCGCGGTTAAAGCGGACGCTACATAGGTTAACGCGGCGGCGGATAATACTTTTTTAGCTCCATTAAGTTCCTGCTCTGTAAGTACATTGTTGGAACGAAGGAGGGCTAGCGCTCTACTGGAAGCGTTAAACTCAACAGGTAATGTAATTAAATAGAACAATACAGCGCCGCTGAAAAGAAGAATTCCAATATTAAAAATCATCGAGGAAAAACTGCCGTAAGATTCGCTGCCTGTCATAAAAAGTCCTACCATCGCGAGAATGGGACCGAAGCGTGAGCCGATATTGGCGACAGGAACAAGAGTGCTTCGCAAAACAAGGGGACCCCAGTGCGTCGCGTGCTGAATGGCGTGTCCGGCTTCGTGCGCCGCGACACCAATCGCCGCGATTGAAGTAGAGTTGTATACAGGATCAGATAACCTAAGTTTTTTATCCATAGGTGAATAATGATCGGTTAATGTTCCGCCAACCGCTTCGACTCTGACATCGTTTATATTGCTTGTTTTTAGTAAAAGATTAGCCGCGTCAATTCCCGTGATCTTGCGAGAGCTTGATACTTTGGAATATTTAGAAAAAGTTGATTTAACTTTAAACTGCGCCCATAAAGATAATAAGAGAGTTGGGACTACCAATAAAATATAATAATCGTCGATCATGGGAAAAATCATATAATACTCCTTAATTAATTTGTACTCGCAGGCGGGCTGCGCCTTACAGTATACTCCATTTTCGCGGGACTGGGAATATCACTTGTTTTCGCCGCGCGGGATAACATCTCTTTTTGAATACGAAAAGGTTTTTCTCCGTTCGCGGGTTTTAGTAATGTCCATTTACCTTCATTGTCCAAAACCGAAACCTGGCAGTTATCCCGGAAATAATTGCCAAGAACTGCGATTAATTCGCCTCGTAATTTTTCATCCTGAATCGGGAATAAAATTTCTACGCGTTTTTCCAGATTGCGAAGCATCCAGTCGGCGCTGGAAAGATAAAGTTCTTCCGCTCCGCCGTTTAAAAAATAATAAACCCTTGAATGTTCAAGATAATGGTCGATTACACTGATCACCTGAATATTTTCCGAGACACCGCTAACACCGGGAATTAATGTACAGATTCCGCGTACACATAAAAAGATTTTAACTCCAGCCCGCGAAGCGGAATAAAGAGCTTTAATTACATCAACATCAGTTAAAGAATTCATCTTTGCCATAATTTTAGCGGGATAATTATGCGCGGCTCTGTTGGCTTCTCTTTCGATAAGTTCCAAAAAACGCCGTTTTAATCCTGTAGGAGCGATCGTGAGCCTGTTCATCTTTTGTACGGTAGAATAACCTGTAAGCATGTTAAAAACAAGGTTAGCGTCATACGCTATATCTTCGCGGCATGTAAAAAGACAAAAATCTTCGTAATATCTCGCGGTTCTGTCATTATAATTTCCTGTAGATAAATGCACATAACGTTTTATCCGTTCATTTTCACGCCGCAATACAAGCGAAATTTTTGAATGTATTTTCAGGTTTGAAAGCCCGTACACAACAATGACTCCGGCTTTTTCCAGCCTGTTAGCCCAGGATATATTGCGCTCTTCGTCAAAACGAGCCTTTAATTCAACAACCGCCGTTACATGTTTGCCGTTTAACGCGGCTTGCTCCAAAGCTCTTACAACAGGCGAATAAACTGATAAACCGGAACTTATTCCAATACCGGGAATAGCTCCGCCTGTTCTGTACAAAGCTGTTTTTATTGAAATAACCTGTGGATCATTCGCGGCTTCCTGAAAAAATTGTACTACCGGTTCAAAAGATTGATACGGCAGATGAAGCATAACATCACCTTGACTTATACGATCCCATATCGGCGTTTCTTCGTTAAAGTCCGCTGATTTATGAATCTTCCAGGGTTTTTCGATTAATGATTCAAGGCTCGCGATATTTAAAAGTTCAATAAAATCTATAAGATTAATTGAACCGTCAATTTCATAAAGGTAATCACTTTCGAGCGAAAAACGTCTGGCTAGTTCATCTTTTAATTTTTCACTGCCCGCCGTATAAACCATTCGTATAACATCGGCTCGTTCCCTTCCTTCCAGAACTTCTACCATCGCTTCAACATAATCTTCGTCGCGCTGTTCATCTACGGAAAAATCAGAGTCACGGTTTATTTTAAATGTCATGTGTTCTTTTACTTTATAACCTGGAAATAAATACGCTCCCCATGTAACAATAACATCTTCCAATAAAGCAAGCTGAAGTTTTTCTTTTTCAACTCCTGTTGTATTAACGGTTTCTGTTTTTTCGTTATTGTCATAATCAGGCAGCCAGATTAACCTGTTAAGAACCGAAGGCAGCGGAACTATTACCATCATTTCTTTGGGAATTGAATCAAACAATTCATCACTGGGAGCTGTGGTTGGCAGATTTGTATTTTCCTGTTCAAGTAAAAACGCCGCGTTTAACGCCCGGCTTTCGATAAATGGCATTGGTTTATCAGCTTCCAGTCTAAGGGGAGTTAGAACAGGATAAATTTGCGTTACAAAAAATGAATCCAAAAAATCTAAATGCGGAACAGACCATGAATCAGGATGTAATAGCGATAAACCGTTTCTCGCCAGCTCCGGAAAAATTTCTTTTTTAAAACAATCATATTGTCTTTTAATAATTGAATGAACTTTTTCGGAAATTATTTTAAGCTGCTGTGTCGCGGTTAAACCGCAGGGGTCAATTTCTGTAACAGCTTCCGCTTTTTGCAAACGTTTTAACGCCGCGACACGTACCATAAAAAACTCGTCAAAATTGCTTGTAACAATGGACAGGAACCGCAGTCTTTCAAGCAGGGGTTTATCATCGCGAAGCCCTTCGTTTAAAACACGTTCGTTAAAATCTACCCAGGATATATCACGGCTGATGTATGGGAAAGGCTGATCATTGTTTTCTTCTATACTACTCATTAAAACACCAACTCCTTTTAACTTAAAATCACTTTGTACCCAAATACATCCTGAAACATTCCGCCTTTTTCTTCAATTCCCATCAATTCAAGAGAAAGATCATAAACCTTATCTACATGCAAAACAACCGTTTCAAGGCGGCGTTCAACTGTAATATTTTTTATCTGCTGAGTATGACCTCGATCCAGCGCGTCCGCTACCCTTAAAATAGAAGCCATTTTTAAAACCAGAACTCGTTCTTCCCTTTGCAGCGACATAAACTCAAGGTCTGACTGCGAAGGAGGGTCGCCTCGATGACAGCTAACAACGTTCGCGATTATACCAATCTCGTCCTGATGAAGCCCAAAAATTTCCGAGTTCGCTACTATATACTGGCTGTGTTTTTGATGCCCGGATGTTTTTATATAAGTTCCAATGTCATGTAAAATCGCCGCGGTTTCCAGAATTATGCGATGACGGCGGTTCATTCCATGTTCTTTTAAAAGAGCGTCAAAAATTGTCATACAATTATTCGCTACGTTACGCGCGTGAGCGTCATCAAAATGATATTTTCGCCCAAGATTTACGGCAGACGCGATAATTTGCGTAAAGAATTCATCCTGCAATGATTTATCAACACCGGATGCCAAGTCGATTAAATATCCGTCGCGTATTGTAACTTGCGGAACAGCCACCTTTGCCGCTCCTGTGCGTTCAAGAAAAAGTTTTAATACTAAAAGCCCGGGAATTAAACCTTCGGCATCGGCGTAAGATATCCCAAACTGCCTGATGCAATCCTCGATACTAAAATTGCGCAGTTTTTCCACAAACTTAATAAAATCTTCGCGTTCAATTATGCGGCAATTTTCGTTTAATTCCTTTCCAACCCTTTCCGCCGTTAGGCGAACATCAGCTCCGGCGGCTACAACTGTACGAACATGCGCGAAATCCATTTCCATGTTAAGCATACCCAAAGTGTTTCTGATACTTTCATTCAAATAACGTTCGTAAAAAATCCCGGGACCAAATCCATGTCGTGAATGTTGATCGATAATAATCGTTCCCATTTTTAAGCTGTGAGCAGCTACCATCTGCCCCCTTCTAAGCAGCATTATTTCTGTAGAACCTCCGCCGATTTCGATTATCATCGAATTAGCCCGCCAGAATAACGGAAGGTCCTGTTTGAGCGCGAAACGCACAGCAAGATACATAAGCCTATTTTCTTCGATACCTTCAATTATAATTAATGAAAAACCGGTTTCCTGTTTAACGCGATCAATAAAAACATCCCTGTTACGCGCGGCTCGAAGCGCGCTAGTGGCGATCAAATGAATATTTTTATCTTCGATACTCCATCCTGATAAAAGCTCGCGGTAATTGTGAAGAACAGAAAGACATTCAAGCATCGATTCTCTTGACAATACACCGGATGTAAAAACATCGCGCCCAAGCGATACAGGACGCACTGCCCTGTCCAGAACCTGCCAGCCGCCGTTTAAATTTACTTCCGCGATATGAAGCCTTATACCCATTGAGCCAATTTCGATAATAGCGGTTAACGTAACATCCATACGCTAAAGTTTATCAATTAGAATTGAACATTTACCAGAGGGTATAGGAAGTGTTTTTTCTTTTACGCCAAGAATGTTTATTGTAAAATAGTATAACTTTTCACTTTCCATCTGGATTTCCCAGCCTCTGCCGCTTTTATTGGAAAGAATTGTAATCATATTATTTTTAAGGGAAAGATTTTCTACTCCCATA
>WQXE01000066.1 GCA_009784995.1 Treponema sp.
CTTAAATTCATCATTAAGATCATTATAATGCAAATTTTAGTATTGTAAATAGATAAAAATAATAAGAAAATCTTGAACTTTATTCTATTGATAATCTTCTAATTTCCTGATATTTTTTTATTATTAACTTCCTGAAGATCGTCTAAAAAAGTTATGTGCAATTATACCTAAGAAAATATACAAAACAACATAAAGATTGGTAATTGTTTGGGGACAGATCCCGAAAGGTTTTCGCAGTGTCCTGTCCCCAAGATGTAAAACAGCTTTTTATCAATCTTCTTCCATATTTTCTGCGCTAATCCGCGAAAATCTGCGGATAAATATCATCCTTTTATCTGCTTACCGACTGCTGCGCCGTCTTTTGCGAATAACGGTATGACATCAATGGGCGCGGCGGCTGTAATTGTCTGCCCGCCTTTGTATTCGGTTCCTGTGTTGCAGCATGTCCAGTTTGCACCTTCCGGCAGATAAACATTGCGCTCCCTTGCTTTTAATTCTACGATAGGAGCGACAAGTAAATCGGAACCAAACATATATTGATCTGTTAACATCGAACAATTTTTATCCCGCGGGAATTCATATATCATCGGACGGATAACAGGATCGCCTTTTTCATGCGCCGTTTTCATTAAATCACGGATGTAAGGTCGAAGCCGCTCGCGCATCAATATATATTTTTTCATTATTTCAAAATTGTCTTCGCCGTAACTCCAAACTTCGTTATCCTGTCCGCTTGTAAACTGTCTTATACCGTTTATGTATTCTACATCTCTTGGCTTCATGGGAAAGCGTTCGCCGTGCAAACGAAACACAGGGCTGAAACAGCCGAATTGGAACCAGCGTATTAAAAGATCCTGGAAGTCAGGATCATCCGGAATGCCGCCGAAAAATCCGCCTATGTCGCTTGTCCACCAGGGAATGCCCGACATTGCCATAGAAAGCCCCGCCGCGATTTGTTCGCGGAAAGAGCGGTAGTTGGAATAAATATCACCAGACCATAAAAGCGCGCCATAACGTTGAGCGCCAGCCCATCCGCAGCGAACAAGGTTTAATGGGTTTTCGATGCCGGCTTCTTTCATTCCATCATAAAAACCTTTCGCGTAAAGATTCGGATAAATCGCTGTTACTTTTTGCGCGGGACCAAGATGATAGCGGTAAATATCAAAATCGTAAATTCCTTCCGGCTCTGCTTCATCTAACCAGAAAATTTTTATACCCATGTTAAAATAATTTTCTTTTACTTTTTTCCAAACATATTTTTGAGCTTCGGGATGAGTAGCGTCATAAAAAACAGTGTCACCCATCCATGTCATGTTTACATTGTTGCCGCGATCAAATCCTAAAAGGAGACCTTGTTCCGCCATTGGATAAAAATTTTCACTGCGATGATCTACTGTAGGCCAGATCGATACCATTAATTCAATACCCATCTCTTTTAATTCACGTACCATGCCTTGCGGATCGGGAAAGTTCACAAGATCAAATTTCCAGTCACCCTGCAAGGGCCAATGAAAAAAGTCGCAAACAATTACATCCATCGGAAGTCCTCTTCTTTTATGTTCACGCGCGACATTTAAAAGTTCTTCCTGAGTGCGGTAACGTAATTTACACTGCCAAAAACCAAGTCCGTATTCTGGCATCATCGGAGTTTTTCCTGTAACATCAGTATACGCGCGAACAATTTCTTTGGGATTATTCCCCGCGACAATCCAGTAATCCATTTTGTCGGTACATTCGGCATACCATTCTGTAATATTATTCGCGAAAACGGCGCGTCCAACCGCGGGGTTGTTCCATAAAAATCCGTAACCCAAACTGGAAACATAAAATGGAATTGTCGCTTGCGAATTGCGGTGCGCCAATTCAAGTGACGCTCCTTTTTTATCCAAAAGCCCGTCCTGATACTGCCCCATTCCCCAAATGTGTTCGCCTTCTTTCGCTTCGAATCTGGCTGTCAGCGTATAATCGCTGCGTCCTACTACCGGTTTTAAATCGCGCGCGTTAAGTCCTAACGGAACGCAATAACGCATTAAATCATTTCTGTTTCGATAATATTCTTCCAGTAATACATCGCCTTTTTCATTATAAAAAGTTAACCAGCCTTCGTTATTAAACTTGGCGGTAATATTACCGTTTGTTATAGAAGCTTCGTTTTCTCCGATATTGATTTTCGCATTTACGGCAGTATTTTTTTCCAGTAAAGCCCAATCTTCTTCGGGCATTCGCGACAAACGCGTAGCTCGCACCCGCAAGCCCGCGCCCCAGGCTTCTACCCATAAAATTTCCGTACCGGATGTACGAATTAATCGATTTTCTTCACTTCTATAAACCGCCATTTTTTTCTCCAGAATTATTTTTTATATACAAATTATAATCCTGTTTTTTAGTTTTGTACAGTTAAAGAAATTATAATATTTTTCGTTCTGTCGCGATACGAATGGCATCTGCGAGGTTTTCCGCTCCAAGTTTTATATAAATATTATTTATAAGCATTTTTACTGTATTAATCGACAAATTACGGCTTACAGCGATTTCTGAGCGGGTAAGACCATGTGAAAGATCCGTTAATACTTCACTTTCCCTTGTCGAAATAATAATATCGTCTGTTAACCGGTTAGCCTGCTTATATCTTGTAACAATATGTGTAATACGTTTCGCGTAAGACGCGGATTTTAAATTTATATCTTCCAGCCAGGATACAGGTATTTTATTTTCTGGATTTTTTAAAATAAAAGAAGTTAATGTACGCATATCTTTTCCCATTTCTACAAACGGCATAATAATACCATTTGGCTGCGCGTTATTATAAGCTTCTTCAAATGTTTGAAGCGCTTTTTCTTTTTCCTTTAATTTATAGTAAATACAGGATTCCCTTACAAGCATTTCTATTCGTCCGAATAAATAAGATTCTCTTTGTTTCATATCATGTATATAAGAAAGCAAAGGAGGATAATTTCTTGTCGCGTAACAATAACGCGCTTTCATTTGATTGGCGTAATTTTCGGTAAATCCGGCATAACTGTAAGGTGAAATATTTTCTTTAAGCCAGTCAGGAATTTTTTCAGGTAAACCAAGTAAAAAAAAATACCAGCTTAACGAGATATCATAATCAATAAAACGATTTGAGTATTCAATATCGTATATATTTTCCTTTATGTCTTTTAACGCTTGTTCCAATTTGGAAAAATTTCCCTGTAAACCAGCGATTCTCATAATATAAAATAAAGCTCTATGTTTAACTTCAGGCTGTTTGTTTTCCCGTGAACAATATAATCCTCGTGAAATAAAAGATTCCGCTGCCAGTAAATCTCCCTGATAAAATTTTATTTCACCAATCGCGAGATCAACCTCTCCTGTTTCATATCCTCCAAAACAACGTGATAGATAAACAGACGACCTTTTATACGCTTCATAAAAATCATCTAAAGCGCCTTTTCTTGATGAACCTACAGCGCATATCCAGGGACCAGGGCAAGGTTTTACCAATATACCCGGATCGATCGGATTAGGATAACATTGATCAAGTTTTTTAAAATATTGATCAAAATCATAAACGTCTTCTGTTAAACATAAAGAAATACTTGTAAGAGCCTTACAGTAATATAGAGTAGCAAGCGTATCTTTCCTGAATGGATTATCAATTGGCAGTTTAAGATATTTATCTTCGTAATAATCCGCCAATTCGATAGTTTTTTTCCATAAACCCTGGCTCATATAAGCGCTTAAATGTTTAGAAGCAAGAAGATAAAGCGAATCAAAAACTTCCAGCGCGGTACGATCAAATATTTCCGCCGCGTAACACGCGATATCATAAGGAATCCTTGGAGGTAATTTAATTAACATTAATACAATAGATTTATAATCACCAATTTTTTCGTAATATGTAAGAGCGTCAATAAAAAATCCGTTTTTATTACACCATTGAGCCGCTATTAAATAGGTATCATTTTTTTCTTCATTCGATATAAGAAATTGTTTTGTTTTAAGGAATTCCAGAAATAACGGATGAATAAGATACGCGTTTATAAAACTATCACAGCGCACGTAGGCATTTTGTTTTTCCAGTTCATCAACCAAATCTTTGTCATTTCCCGCTAAAAGTAAAATAAGTTCTATCGAAAGATGATCAATAAGAGAAAGGCGAATCAGAAAATTCTGTAAAAGAGCGGAAGTATTATCCCAAACTTCCATTTCCATAAATCGGAAAATATTTGTTTTCATCGCGTTACGTAAATAACCTTCGTAACCGGGAGCTTTTTTATATGAACGTACGATATAATTAAGAGCGAATGCCCACCCCTCCGTGTCTTGCCAAATCGCGCGTAAATTATCCGGTTGAAGAGAAACACCCTGTATACGAAAGTATTGAGCGAGTTCATTTTCTGAGAAGCGCAGTTCATCTTCGCTTACATTAAATATTTGATCAGAAGAAATATGACCCGCTATATTAATCCGCGGAGTAGAACGTGAAATTAAAAAAAGCGTTATTCCAATCGGTAAATTACGAATCGCTTCTTCAACAAATCGAATTACCGCTGTATTTTCTATAAAATGACAGTCATCAAAAACAATGATCCGCCGTTTTTTATCATCATGTATTTGAATATAATCCAGAAATTGTTTTATTTTTTCTATTGTATCGGGAAAGCCAAGTTTTTTTATAGATGACGCGAATTCAGTATTAATTAATGTCATACTATGAGAAAAATTTTCCCAAAAGCGGCGGCACATATTATCACGTTCAGAAAGCTGCACCCATACTGTTGTCGCGTTATATTCTCTTACAAAATCATGAACAGCTGTTGTTTTACCGTAACCGGCACCCGCGCATATTAAAATCAATGGATATTTCATGGCTTCCATAAATGTACGGTTTAAACGAGAACGTTTAAAATGGAAATCGCTTTTAAAACTTCCATTTTTACTATCGTAATCTGTTTGTTTAATAATTTCTGACATTTACAGTATTTAAATCTCCCATAAAACTTATTGACTATAACAATTATTTATATTAAATTAGAAATATAGAGGTACACAATGAAATATATTATAAAAATTGCAATAATATTTTCCTTAATTACTATTGCATTAACAGGCTGTCCCGGAAAATCCAACGATTTAACAATAAAAAAAGACATTTTATTGGTTGGAGTGAATGTAGGTTATCCTCCAAT
Source organism: Treponema sp. (assembly GCA_009784995.1). Classification (GTDB taxonomy): domain Bacteria; phylum Spirochaetota; class Spirochaetia; order Treponematales; family Breznakiellaceae; genus WQXQ01. Next base: position 5,175 of record WQXE01000066.1, read on the forward strand.
GGAATATCTCGCGGATGACGGAGTTACATTCGTAGGTTTTAACGTGAGTCTCGCCAAAGCAATTGGAGAAAAACTGGGATTGGAAGTACAGTTTATCGACACATTTTGGGAAGTTATTTTTGACGGTTTAAACAATGAAAAATACGATTGTATTATTTCTTCTGTAACAATTACCGCGCAGCGCCAGCAGAATTTTAATTTTAGTAATCCGTATCTTCAAAATACACTTGCGATCGTAATGTTAAATGATTCGGAACATACAGTAAACTCTCCGTCTGATCTTGGAGGTCTGCGTGTCGCGTATCAAGCCGAAACAACTTCCAGCGATTTGATTGATCAGCTAATACAAGAAGGAAAAAGAATTACTCCTTTTGAATTTGACAATGTAATGTATTGCTTTGATGATTTAAGTCTTGGACGCGTACATGCTGTCGTTACGGACCTTGTAGTTGGCATAGAATATTTAACCCGTTCGGAATCTTTTAATATCGTCTGGCAGGGTGAAGAAGAAGTATTCGGTATTTGCGTAAAAAAAGGAAACGATACTTTAACTGAAGCTATTAACAAAGCATTGTTTGAACTTTTTGAAGACGGTACAATTTTAAGGCTTTCAAAAGAATTCTTTAAAGAAAGAGATCTGGTTTCTATGGTAAAGCCGCGGCAGTAAAACAGCATCATAAAAATGGAAACTTTGCAAAAGTTTATAACATGGATGCCGCTGCTTTTGGATGGCGCGTTAATTACAATATCGCTGACAGTGTTAGCTGTCAGCGCGGGTCTAGTATTGGGTATATTTCTCGCGTTGGGAAAAATATCAAATAATCCGTTAATAAATAAACCATGCTCCGCCTATATTTTCTTTTTTAGGGGTACTCCCCTTTTAATGCAGCTTTTATTTATATATTATGTATTGCCAATAGCAGTTCCATTTCTTACTATTAATAACAGATTTATTGCCGCCTTTATCGCTTTTAGTTTAAACTCGGCGGCTTACAGCGCTGAAATAATAAGAGCCGGGATTCAAAGTATAGACAAGGGGCAGTACGAAGCTTCCCGCTCTCTTGGGCTTTCTTACTTCCAAACCATGCGGTTTGTTATTTTTCCCCAGTCAATCCGCAGGTTAATTCCTCCTGTTGGCAATGAATTTATAATGATGTTAAAAGACACTTCGCTTGTTTCTATAATAGCGTTAGTTGATATAACAAGAGTTACAAGAAGGATACACGACGCGACAAGTTCAATGTTAATTTATATTCCAGCGTTAATCCTTTATTTAATTATTACCGCTGTTTTTACATTTATTTTCCGAAAGCTGGAAAATAAATATTCTGTATACATGTAAGCCGGTGAATGAATATGTCAATGATTAAAGCTGATTCCATTAGTAAAATTTTTACAATACAAGATCGGGAAAATAGACGTATCCGCAAACCGCTCAATGTATTAAAAAATGTATCTCTTACAGTAGAACAAAATGAAGTTGTCTGCATAATCGGTCCTTCAGGAGCAGGTAAATCAACATTTCTTCGCTGTTTAAACCACCTGGAAACAATTGATGACGGGCAAATTTATATAGAAGATAAATTACTTTTTGACTGCCACAATGGAAAAAATAAAGTTAAAATGAACAATAATGATCGTAATAAAATTTTACTTGAAGTAGGAATGGTATTTCAACAATTTAATCTTTTTCCGCACAAAACCGCGCTGGAAAATGTAAAACTCGCTCCAATTCATGTACGAAAATTATCAGAAAAAGAAGCTCACGAAAAATCGATACAAATCCTGGAGAAAGTCGGTTTAAGTGACAAAATAGATTCGTATCCTTCCGCGCTTTCGGGAGGACAGCAGCAGCGTCTCGCTATCGCGCGTTCTCTTGTTATGCAGCCTCGTATTATGTTATTTGACGAACCGACATCATCACTGGATCCGGAACTTTCCAGCGAAGTGTTATCTGTCATGAAACAGCTTGTTTTGGACGGAATGACAATGATTGTAGTATCCCATGAAATGGGTTTCGCGCGAGAGGCGGCGGACAAAGTAGTATTCATGGAAAAAGGCGCTTTTCTAGAAACCGGCAGTCCAAAACAAATATTGGAAAACCCCGTAAATGACCGTATAAAACAATTTATACAAAGTGTATAATATTTGTATTATGGAGATAAAAATGCCAGAAAGTTTTTCTAACTTAAATGTCGCCTCTAATTTTGTTACACAGCTTGAAGAGCGAAAAATAAAAGAGCCGACTGATATCCAGCGAAAAATAATTCCATGCCTTACCGGCGGAGAAAGTGTTTTTTTTACTTCGGCGACAGGAACCGGAAAAACTTTTGCCTATCTTCTTCCATTTTTAAGCAAGATGATAGAATCTACGCATGAAAACACAGGAACAAAACCATGTTTGGTAATAATCGCTCCTACATTGGAACTATGTACACAAATAAAAGGAGAACTTGATTTTTTATTATCCGAATCAAATATCCATTCGTTATTATTAATCGGCAGCGTAAATCTTGAACGCCAAATAGAAAATATAAAAAAAATAAAACCTGATATTATCGTAGGCAACCCAAACAGAATTCTTATCCTCGCGAAAAAAAGAATTTTAAGATTAAATCCGCGATTTTTAGTATTGGACGAAGCGGACCGTCTTATAAGCGATGAAATGATAGAAGATACATTTGAATTGTGTAAAATAATCAATCGCGGCATACAAAAGAATAACAATTTAATACTTACCGCGTGTTCCGCTACAATGAACAATAAATCCAGAGAAAAATTAGAAACCGCGCTTGACAGAAAAAACATTTCATTTATTGAATCTGAAGATCATGAAATCCTGCGGGAAAAAATCGAACACTGGGCAATTTTCAGCGAAAAACGCAGGAAAGATCAAACACTGCGTTCACTGTTAGCTGCGTTAAAAGCGAAAAAATCAAAAACCAAGTTTCTAGTTTTCACCAGTAAAGGCGACGAAGCGGGAGTAATTCTTTCAAAACTCCAATTTCATCATATATCCGCCGCTGGTCTTTTTGGAAAAATAAGCAAGAAACCAATTTCAAGCCAGGATCGAAAAGCGGCGCTTGATTCATTTAGAAACGGCAGTGTCGAGGTGCTTGTTTCCACAGACCTCGCGGCGCGCGGACTTGATATTCAAGGTGTTACTCATGTGATCGCTTTGGACGTACCATCAGACAGCGAAGTTTACATCCACCGCTGCGGACGCACAGCACGCGCGGGAAAACGCGGAACAATGATCACAATCGGCGATGAAACACAAATGCACCTATTAGCGGCGATGGAAAAAAAATTAAAAATCAGAGTACAACCTAAAGAACTGCACTACGGAAAAGTGTGCGCGCCGCTGCCAATGGAAGAAGATTAATTAATTCCCTAAAGCCACACCGGGCAACGGACGCAAAGATTTAAAAAACATGTATTTAAACGGATGAATATCCAAAGGATTTGGATACCAGCCTTCAATTTCACCTGTATCAATAATATTTACAGCGGGATTATAACAAATCGGAAGCACTACACCCCTGTCCAATAAAAGTTTTTCCGCTTCGGCAAGGGTATTAAGCCGCGCTCTTCCATCTTCTATCATTGATCTGTCAATTAAAGTATCATAATCGGGATCGTATAAACGAGCGTCGTTTAAATTTGAATCGTTACGCCACATTTTTAAAAACGCGTAAGGGTCCGCAAAATCTCCAATCCATGTAACAGAGGCTACAGTGTAACCATCATCTTTTAATGATTGATAATATCGATCAAAAGAAATTACTTCTACACGCACATTAAAACCCAAAATATTTTTCCAGGCGTTAGCCATAAGCGCGCCTACGCGAGACGCGTCACGTGAAGGTGTTAGCCGAATAATGAGTTCGGGCATTCCTTCCAGATTTGTATACCCCGCTTCCGCCATCAACTTTAGCGCTTCTTCATAATTTTCTTCGGTTATTCCTTTAACTTCAGGATAACCGCTAATGGGAAAAATTAAAGATTCGGCAGGCAGGTAGTAATTACCGCGGATTTCTTCCCAGGGTAAAACAAGAGCCATCGCGCGGCGTACTCTGTGATCATCAAATGGTTTTTCACTGCTGCGGATAAAATAATAATGAGTGGCAAACATGACATTAACCTGAATACCGGAACGATCAGTTAACGCGTCAATATTTACATCGCCGGAAATCCAGCGAGCTTCTCCCGAATTCCAAAGATTAGCGGCTTCATCTGCCGTACTTGTAAACTTAATCGTTATTTTGTTAAGCGCTACATTTTGCCGATCCCAATATTGACCGCATTTTTGTAAAACAATACTTTCATCGTTCATCGAAGTTATACGAAACGGACCATTGGAAACAGGAGGTGTCCAGTTCCGCTGATTTTCCCGCGGTGACCACTGCTCTTTATTAATCATCGAAGGATGAATTGTGCTGAATGAATGATGACAAAGCATCGCGAGGAAAAACGAAGCCGGCGATGTAAGCTTTACAACAAGAGTTCTGGAATCTACAGCTGTAATGCCAACCTTGTTTGGATCTCTTTCCAAACCGTTTCGATAATCACGGGCTCCTTCTATTACATCAAAAAAACTTGAATAAGGATATTCTTTTCGCGGATCTAAAAGAGAAAGCCATGCCGCTTTGAAATCTTCGGCGCGTACAGGATCGCCGTTCCAAAAACGCGCGTTTCTTCTTATGGTAAATGTCCATTGCAGCCTGTCACTGGAAAGTTCCCATCTTTCCGCGAGAGCCGGAACAGGTTCCAATGTAAATGGATGATAAGTAAAAAGCCCTTCGTATATCGCGGTAAAAAGCTGCGCTTCGCTTGAAAAATATGATTTACGAAAATCAAGTTCCAAATCGTGACTGCTAAACGCCACAGTAAGTTCATCAAGATTTCGAATATCAGGGCGCATCTCCGCGACGTCTCTATTTGGTGTTGTAGTTTGAGTATCCTGCACCTGCGAACTCTGACAACCGGTTAATAACACAAAAAATAATATAACAATAGAATACTTTTTAAGTTTATACATAATTACATTATAATACATTAAATTGTAAATATTCAATAGAGAAGATCTCACGCAGAGGCGTCGAACCTACGAGTTTGTAGAAAAAGCCCATTTATAAAACAATCCTTCTCTGTTTGAGATTTCGTAAGCCATCAGAGTAAAGTAACAGATTTTTAAATGTTCATATACGCATCCTAAGCAAG
>WQXE01000067.1 GCA_009784995.1 Treponema sp.
ACCAACACGAACCAACACGAAAAAAAGAAAGCAATCGGACTTTAAGTTCGTGTGGTTCGAGGTTAAAAAAACAAAAGATTATTGATGGTTTAGTTTATTGTATTATGGCAATGGCTATGGCTGGTGTTATTGTTGCGTTGCTTTATGTTTTAGTTTATATCTTCCGATCACAGGCGGGCTACTTAAATCTGTCTTTTTTAACAAGCGCGGAAACAGGAATACTTCCTATGATCGTAACAACCCTTTATGTAGTTCTTGTTTCAATCGCTGTCGCGCTTCCTGTAGGACTCGCGACCGCTATCTTCCTTAACGAATACTCGGGCAATTCTCCTTTTATACGAATCCTTCGTCTTGCGATTGAAACTCTCGCGGGGATTCCTTCGATCATATACGGGCTTTTCGGTCTTTTAATGTTTTGCCGTATGCTCGGTTTTGGACAGTCAATTATCGCGGGATCATTTACATTAAGTATTATGATTTTGCCTGTAATTATCAGAACTACAGAAGAATCTTTAAAATCAATTCCCGATTCATTCAGGGAAGGATCCCTCGCTTTAGGCGCTACAAAGTTTCAAACGACTATACATGTAGTTCTTCCTTCGGCTCTGCCCGGCATTTTAACTTCGGTTATTTTGGCTATTGGGCGTGTGGTCGGCGAATCGGCTCCTGTACTGCTTACTGTCGGGCTTACAAAAAATATGCCGCGAAGCATTTTTGAATCGGGCAGAACTTTAACAATTCATCTTTTTTATTTGACTAACGAAGCTGTACGTCCTGAAGATTTCGGCATAGCGTTCGCGACTGCCGCTGTATTGGTTATCCTTGTTGTAATTATTAATTCTGCTACAAAAATTCTTACACATAATTTCCAAAAGAAACTGGGAGGTCTCACATGAGCGAAAATAAAATTGACGTTAAAAACCTCGATCTTTATTACGGTGATTTTCACGCGTTGTTAAAAGTTAACTTCGCGATAGACAAAGGTGATGTCGCAGCTTGTATTGGACCTTCAGGCTGCGGAAAATCAACTTTTATAAGGGTGTTAAACCGCATGAACGATTTAATTCCGTCTTGTCGTATAACAGGACAGGTCTTAATGGATGGTAAGGATATTTACGGCGATATGGATGTTACAGAACTTCGCAGCCGTGTAGGTATGGTTTTTCAAAAGCCAAATCCTTTTAACATGACTATTTTTGACAATGTAGCTTACGGTCAAAGGATGCAAGGCATTAAAGATAAAAGAGTTTTATCTGACATCGTAGAAACTTCGTTAAAAAAAGCCGCGCTTTGGGGGGAAGTAAAAGACAGACTTAAAAAACCGGCTCAGGCTCTTTCAGGAGGTCAGCAGCAGCGTCTTTGTATCGCGAGGAGTATCGCTATGGAGCCGGAAATCATTTTGATGGACGAGCCGACAAGCGCCCTTGATCCTATAGCCACAGGCAGAATTGAAGAATTGATAGTGGAACTTAAGAGAGAATATAGTATAATCCTTGTAACCCACGCGATGCATCAGGCGTCCAGGGTGAGTAACAAAACCGCTTTTTTCCTGTTGGGTGAATTAATCGAGTATAATGATACACGAGAAGTTTTTACAAACCCGCGGGATAAAAGAACAGAGGATTATATTTCCGGCAGGTTTGGCTAAGGAGTGTTTTATGGAAACAAGAAAATTTTTTAAAGATGAATTAAACCGTTTACGGCAGGATATTCTGGCAATGGCAACCAGGGTAGAAGAAAATCTTGGCAAAGCGCTTGTCGCGTTGCGTACGCGCAATTCGGAATTGGCGAAAGAAGTAAAAACCGATGACGCGCAGGTAGACGCGCTACAGTTAAAAATAGAAGATGATGCCGCGATTGTAATTGCTACCCAGCAGCCTGTCGCTCGCGACTTACGCGAAATGGTAACAATTTTTAAACTGACAAGCAACATTGAAAGAGTTGGCGATCATGCTGTTCATCTTTCAAAAGCCGCGAAAAAACTTGCTAAAAAAGGCGACTCTCCTTTTAAGGAACAGGAACATCTGGAAAAAATGGCGGAAACAGGGCAGAAAATGCTTCGCGCGGCGATTTCCGCTTTTATGAAACAGGATTCAAAAGCCGCCCGCGCCGCCGCGTCTATGGATAATGAAATCGACAGCGAACATAAAGCGCTTACCGAAACTATTTTAAAAGTAATGAAGAAAAATCCCGATATGGTAAAAGGCGCTCTTCAAATACTTCACACATCAAATCAGCTTGAACGTCTTGGAGATCACATAACAAATATCTGCGAAGCGATTATTTACATGGTCGAAGGTAAACATGAGGAGTTAAATGGATAAAGCCGCCATACTCATCATCGAAGATGATCCTGCCATTCAAGAACTTTTGTCCCACACAATGTCTAAAGAAGGCTGGAAACTCTTTCAGGCGAAAACAGGCGAAGATGGTTTAAAACTGTTAAAAACAAAAACTGTTAACTGTATCCTTTTGGATATAATGCTTCCCGGTATTGACGGTTTAAAAGTATTAAAAAAAATTAAAGAAATCGAACAATGTAAAAATATACCTGTTATAATGACAACGGCAAAAGGCGAAGAATCCGATATTATTACGGGGCTAGAACTTGGCGCGGATGATTATGTTGTAAAACCTTACAGCCCAAAAGTTTTAATCGCGAGGATCCGCGTTGCTCTTAGAAGGCAGGAAGAAGGCGCTACAAATACAACCGCCGCTTTTTGGCAGCAGGGAAATATTAAACTTGACGCCGCGCGCCACACAGCTTTTAACGGAGACGAACAGCTCGACCTTTTCGCGACAGAGTTTGCTTTGCTTAAACATTTTCTTTCTAACCCTGAAATTGTTTTTTCGCGTAATCAAATTATCGAAGCGATTAGAGGACCCGATTATCCTGTAACGGATCGTTCTGTTGATGTTCAAATACTTGGCTTGCGTAAAAAACTTGGGAAGGCAGGGGATATGATCGAAACAATTAGAGGCGTCGGTTACCGTTTGGGAAAATGTTATGACAATATTTAAAAAAAGTTTTTTTACTCTTGGCGCCTGTATTTTAGGTTTTTCCGCTGTTTTTGTAATATTTGTTTTTGTATTTATGAACTCGCTTTACTACGAAATTAATATGATAACTCTTAAAGACACCGCGAAATCATTAATGAAGTCAATTGGAAATGAACGTTTGACAGAAATATTTAAAACTAATATGGAACAACATGATATTCAAATTATTTTACCTGTAGATTCCGGCGAGGCTTATCGCCTTACACTTATCGCTCCATCAGGTTATGTATTATGGGATTCACATGTTACAGACAGAATGGTAAACCATATCGACAGGGAAGAAGTAATCACCGCGCTTGACGGCAAAGAAGGAAGTTCCAGCCGTGATTCTATAACTACCGGAATGAGGCGTATTTATTTTGCGCTGCCTGTTTTTGATGATGCTAATTTTTCTGATTCAAATGTTATAGGAGTTTTCAGGCTTTCAATTTCGATACCGGGATTCGCGGCAAGGGTATCTGCGATTTTTATTCCATTTATTATTTTTATTTGTATTTTTTTGACAATCGCTTTATTCGCGATTTTTATGTTTTCACGTTCCCTTTCCATATCGCTCGGCAGGCTTGTAAAAATCGCCAAGACAAGTACCCCATTGCTATCAAGTCCTGTTATTGAAAATATTGCGCTTGAGTTTACAAGTTTAGAAAAAGCTCTTCGCGCGATTAATGAAGAACTTAATCTGCGTTTTGAACAGACAAAATCCGAAGGAAAAAGACTGGAAGCGATTCTTAACGGAATGTCAGAAGCGGTTTTCGCTATGGATAGTAATTTAAAACTGCATCTTGTTAACCCAAAAGCGAGAGAACTTTTTTTTCTTGGAGATAATGATATTCAAACAATGACCTTGTTGGAAGCGACTCGTTCTACAGAATTAATGGAAATCGCTAAAAAAGCGAAAAATAACGGCGTGCCTTTGGATTCGGAGTTAACTTTACATACAGGCGGTGAAAAACATTTCCTTGTTTACGCCTCTCCTCTTTCCGGTACAGACAGTGGTATTGTTATTGTATTAAAGGATGTTACGCGTCTTATTAAACTTGAAAGAATACGCAAGGATTTTGTCGCTAATGTTTCGCATGAGCTGCGTACCCCCATTCAGCTTATAAAAGGATTTTCTGAATCATTACTTGAACCGCGATTGGAATCCGATAACGCTCAAACAAAACATTTTATAGAAATTATTTACAAGAACGCGAAAATAATGGAAAACCTGACTAATGATTTATTAATCTTAAGCAGTCTTGAAAATAATACAATAAACGCTCATGATATGGACGAAGTAAGTATTGTTTCCATTATTAACGAAGCTGTATCTTCATTGGAACCTTTGTTAAAAAGAAAACAAATCGAAATAATTATTAATTGTGATGAAAATTTAAAAATCAAACTTTATAGTTCTTTAATTATTCAGGCGTTAAAAAATTTAATTGACAACGGAATTAAATATTCACAGGTTAATTCCAAATTATGGATTAGCGCGGTTAATGATCAAACTAATAAAGAGCTTGTTATCGAAGTACGCGACAAGGGAATTGGTATTTCTGGTGAACATATCGACAGAATATTTGAAAGGTTTTATAGAATTGACCGGGCAAGAAGTAAAGAAGAAGAGACTACCTCCGGTACAGGTCTTGGGCTTTCCATCGTAAGACACATCGCGCTTTTACATAAAGGAAATGCCGAAGTGGAAAGCCGCTTGGGACAAGGATCAACTTTTAGAATTAGAATTCCAAATTGAACGGATCATAATCATCGCCAAGTATTTCGAGTAATTCAACAATGAATATCAAAGTTGAATACGGCGGAATAAAACCCTGAATGCCGTCTCTGCCGTACGCGAGGTTTGATGGTATATATAAAATGTACTTACTGCCAACACTCATCAGCATTAAACCTTCAGTCCAGCCTCTTATTACCATTTCAAGTGGAATGTGCGCGCCGTTTTCTTCGTAAGAAGAGTCAAAAAGACTTCCGTCTGTAAAAGTTCCCGTATAATGTACTCTAACTACTGAATTTGCTTTTGGCTTTTCACCTTCGGTATATTCAAGAATTTCATATTGAAGACCGCTTGGCGTATATTGAATGCCGGATCGCTGGCTATTTGTATACAAAAACTCTTCTTCGTTCATACGGTGTTGTTCTGCCGCTTTTTCCATCGCGCTATACCATGCCGCTTCTACAATTTCCATCGCTTCCTGTTCGGTAAATTGCGGCTGTATATTTTTATCAAGTACCGCTCTGACACCACTTGTGAAAGCGTCATAATCAATATCAATGGAAAATGAATCTAAATCAGAACCAAATATCATGCCAAAAGCGTAACTTACGCGGGCTTTTTCTTCGGCGCTTCTGTAATCATCCTGAATGGCTCTCGCGTATAACGCGGTTACCATTAAAAATAAACATAAAAAAACTACAGGTTTTTTCATTTTTTCTCCTTTAGTTTATTATATCCAAAAGCTCGACAATGAAAATTAGTGTGGCGAATGGAGGTATCTGCATATGTCCATACGGTCCATAACCCAATTCAGATGGAATGATTAATCTGTATATACTGCCTACATTCATTAATAATACGCCTTCCGCCCATCCAGGAATTACCTGATCCAGTCTGAATACTATGGGTTCTAAACGTTCATAAGTGCTGTCAAATATCATGCCATTTGACAACCTGCCTTCGTAGTGAATTTGAACGGCGCTTGCCATTGTTGGTTTTGGTCCGTTTCCTTCGGTTATAATTTCATATTGTAAACCGCTTGGAGTTATATTCACGCCCGGCCTTCTGGCGTTTTCCGCGAGGAAAGCTATTTCCTCTTGTTCGCTTTGGGCGAATCTATCATCCATCATTGCCGCGAACGCTCTATCTACTATATTATTGGCTTCAAATTTGTCAAATCGTGTCTTTTTACCTTTCATGACATCACTTAAACCTTTAATAAATTCGTCAATATTAAGATAGATTTCGCCGGCTTCCATGTTTTCCAAAAAATCAGCGCCAATACTTACACCCATAGCGTAAGATACATCCCTGTCCAAAGTTCCTTCATTTACTACGTTGTTTGAATTGCCGTTACAAGCTCCAAATACCGCCATTGCGATTAATATCGCGCAAATTGTTTGTTGTTTATATTTCATTTTTTTAGCTTATCTCCTTTTTGATATTATGAATAGTAGCTGTCCGGGAAGCTCGGACTATCCGATATTACTTCTCAGACACCGCTATTATATCTGATTGATTAAAAAATAACACCATTTGTTTTGCTTTTTACTATAAAAAGGGGTATATTAAGTATTAAAAAGATTTATTCATTTTATCAAGTATCTAACTATTGTGCAGTTTTAAAATTTATCCGACAATAAATATAAGAAGGGGATACTTTTATGGAAAAAATACTTTTAGTTGATGACAGCGATGTTCACCTATTAATAGCTGAAAATATCTTAAAAGCTAAATACGAAATTACATCTGCCAAATCCGGCAAGGACGCGCTTACTCTTCTTTCAAAGGGGTTTGTTCCAAATCTTATTTTACTTGATGTATTGATGCCCGAAATGGACGGCTGGGAAACATACAATAAAATAAAGGGCATAAGCCTTTTGCGCAATGTCCCCATCGCGTTTTTAACATCACTGGACGGGGTTAGGGAAAAACTATACGCATCCAGAATCGGAGCCGCCGACCTTATAACAAAACCCTACGAAGGAGCGGATTTGTTAAGCCGGGTCGAAAAGATGATAAATAAGACAGAATAGCTAGTCCATCGCTCACGTTGAAGTTTAGTATAAATTTTAAATTGCGAGCTGCGGAAATCCTTTCGGCTTAGTGTTCTGCAATATTCCTTAATAATAACTTAAATATATTGCAAAATACTTGTTGGCTGGGGTTTTGACAATTTTTTGTAGCTCATCCAGAGTAATGATGATCATGTAAAAAACCCTTGACCATTGAATGAAAAATTACGATTTTATTATATTATGGAACATTGGGATGAAAAACGAGAAAAAGTAAAGGAATTACATCTTGATCAATGGGGTACACTTGATGAAGTTAAAATCCCGTCGTTACTTATTTGCGCCAATGGAATTTCATGGAAGGATCGTAATAATAAAATTTACAGTCAAAGAATACCATATGGTTGAAAGTAATATATATTCTATAGAAGCATTGGATATTATAGAAAAAAATAGGACGCTGGTCTGCGGCGATGTGGTACCTGCGTAAGCATAGGTTACGATGGCTCTCTACATTCGCCCCGCTAGGCGTCCATACATAAAATATAACATTGAATATAATGAAAATCAAGTAATATTTTTATTAATTGATGATGTATTTTTAAGAGAAACGGGTAAAATTGTTAATAATAATTCATAGCTTTTCCATCACTCAAGTCTCAATTAATATAAATATCAAAATGCGAGCTGCGAAAAGCCTTTCGGCTCCGGATGGCAGAAATCCCGACATTACTTTATAGCTCCTCCAGCAATTCGTTATGTTTTAGAATTTAATACAAATGCATCAACGGCTAAGGGTGGATTTAATGATTGGTTTTTGCCCAGTGTAGATGAATTAAACGTTATGTATATTGCGAGTGCGGAACCTGATCCAGTAGCAGATCTTCCGATAACAGGATGGCACTGGTCTTCCTCGCAGCTCAGTAGCTTTATCATCTGGGGGCAGGATTTCGACAGTGGTATTCAGTACGGCCCCAACAAGTACCACAACCACGATGTCCGTGCTGTACGAGCCTTCTAGGCTCGTGCTGTAAGGAAACGATTTAGTGAGCGCTATCGCGCTCTCAGATCGGGCTTTTTAACACTTTATCACTTTGGTGATGTAGAGCTACAAAGTACCATTTTTTTTATAGACCCTGGCAGTGTTTATCGTTGTTTGTATTTTCATAAGGTGAACAGCAAAAAGACTTGTAAACCATTATTTCTTCCCCGACGAACTCTTCACAATTTTTACTGGGGATATAAGCTTTTGCCAGAAAATTATTTTTTTAAACATACGAAATCTATGTAATTACTAAACCTCCCAGGGATTTAAGAGTTTGATACCTTCAATATCGTAAAAATCTTTTGTATTCCTTGTAACTAAAAACATGTTATGAACAATCGCGCATGCGGCTACAAAAGTATCTTCGACAGGCAATGTCCTTTCAGATTTGGCTCGTAATTTTCCCCATTCAATCAATACATCGGTATCTAGAATTATTATACGTTCGTCAAACCATGGTAAAATATTTGAAAATAACCAAACGGATAAATCATGTTTTTTCTTGCTGACAGGCAGCTTTTCTATTCCATAATAAAGTTCACCAATAGTTATGGCTGATAAATAAATTTCTTTCATGGAAACTGTTTTTATAAATGCGCTTACATTTTGATTGCAATTAGGCTTATTTATTTCTGATATTACATTAGTATCTAAAAGGTACTTCATAGATTAACCTCTCTCATTTTTTCGATTTTACGTTTAGGTAAATCCAGTTTTACACCGTAAAAAGGGGAGTTTTGGAATAGTTCAATTAATGATTGTTTTGGAACAGTTATTTCGTTAAATTCTTTATAAGAAAGAATAACTGCGGTTTTTTCGCCATGAACGGTAATAATTTGCGGTTTTAATAATGACGCTTTAACAACTTCACTAAACATGGCTTTTGCTTCCTGTAATTGCCATTCTGTCTTTTTTTTGATTTTGGTTTTCATATTATGCTCCTTTTGAAATTTTTATATCTGACTAGTATGACTATAATAAATTTTATTAAATTTGTCAATAAATTTTAAAAATTATCATTTTCAGTCATTCTGTCTGTCTTTGAACCCTTTTTTAGAGGCATACATTTCTGTATAATTTTATTTTTTCTCCGACGAACTCTTCACGTCGATCAAAATCGGTACTAAAGAAAATCCCAAATCTTTTCTAAGTCTGTTTCGTAAATAGGAAATGTACGGGTCGCTTACCGCCTGAATGCGGGAAACAAAAAAGATAAAGTGTACAGGGTTTGCGGATTTTTGCACGGCGTATTTTATTTTAAAACGGGTTTTGGGTCCGGAAGGCGGCGGAGATTCCTGTATCCATTTTTCCAATGCCGCGTTAAGCGCCCCCGTTCCAATATGGATGTTTAACTGTTTGTACATTTTAATCGCCGTATTTAAAACTTTTCCAACACCGGTTCCGTCTTTTGCGCTTACTGGAATAATTGGCGCGTATTCCATTTGTCCAAATTGAAAATGAATTCGATCTTCCGCTGTTTTGAAAGTATATTTATCCTGCGGCATAACATCCCATTTGTTAAGCGCAAGGATGATGCCCCTCCCTTTATCGTGAGCGAGAGCTGCGATTTTTTTATCCTGATCCGAAAGCCCTTCTTGCGCGTCGATCATTAATACAATAATATCCGCGTCATTGATTGTTTTAATCGCGCGGTTAACTGAATAGTATTCGATGTTTTCTGTCACCTTTGCTTTTCTGCGGATACCCGCTGTGTCTAAAATTATGAAGTCCTGACCCGCGGGGCATTCTTTGGATTTCCAGCTAAAGCTGCCTTCGACAGTATCTCTTGTTGTTCCCGGAATATCGGTTACGATAGAAGCGTTCGCTCCTGTCAGCCTGTTAGATAATGTGGATTTGCCTGTGTTTGGTTTTCCTAAAAGCGCGATGCGGATAATTTGCTTTTCATCGTCTTCTTCTATTTTAGAAAAATCGAATTTTAATATTTCCAGCCGTTTTAAAATTTCCTGCTGAAGCTCCGCTACATTATCACCGTGTTCTGCCGAGATCATCAACACTTTTTCAAATCCAAATTGTAAAACATTCCATGCGTCAGCCTGGTGCCTGCCGCCTTCGGTTTTATTTACGACAACGATTAATTTTTTTCGATAGGGGCGCATGATGCCGATTAATTCTTCATCCTCGCTTGTTATTTCTCCCGCTTCAAGCAGTAAAACGACAATGTTTGCTTTTTTTATTGTTTCCAAAGTTTTTTCTACAACCAGTTTGTCGATTGGCTCTAAGTCTGTAAGTTTAAAACCGCCAGTGTCGATTAGGCGCAAGGGTTTTTCGCCGATTAGGCAGTCGGCTTCAACAGGGTCTCGTGTAACACCTGGTGTTGGATCTGTAATGGCTCTACGCTTTCTTAAAAGACGGTTAAAGAGCGTTGACTTTCCTACATTGGGACGTCCCGCTAAAACTACTGTGGGGAGTTTTTTGTATTTCATGTTTTTTTCCTGATCATGTTTATAACACCAATAATGTTTTCATCTTTTATTATTTTAAGCATTAGAAGTCCAAGCGCAAAGTATAGTATTGC
>WQXE01000068.1 GCA_009784995.1 Treponema sp.
AATGCTGCGTTCAGCGGCAAAAAATCATAATGATGTTATTGTCCTTACCGACCCCGAGGATTATAACGAAACAATCGAAAGTTTAAAAAAAGGCAAATTATCAATCGAGTTTAAAAGAAAACTCGCAGGCAAAGTTTTTAATTTAACATCCGCTTACGACGCCGCAATCGCGCGTTACCTGTTAGACGAAGAATATCCTCAGTATCTGCCGCTTTCATTAAAAAAAGGACAACACCTGCGTTACGGTGAAAACGCGCATCAATCGGCGATGTTATATCTCAATACCGATAAACCCGGTGTTCTTGGAAATATGACACAGCTTCACGGTAAAGAAATGGGATACAATAACATCAAAGACTTGGATGTCGCGTGGAAAGCGGTTTGCGCGTTTGGGCTTCCTTCTGACGGAACAAAAGCGGCAGGAGAAGATGAAGTAAAACGTTTAATACCCGAAGCTGTAAGTAACAATGAAGTTTGTTGTGTCGCGGTAAAACATAATACACCCTGCGGAATTGCCGTTGGAAACAATTTATTGGAAGCTTATAATAAAGTTTTTGCCTGCGATCCGGTTTCAATTTTTGGCGGTATAATAACATGTAATACGATTGTTAACGCGAAAACCGCGTTAAAACTTGGCGAATTATTTTTGGAAGTAATAGCGGCTCCTGATTTTGACGATGACGCGTTAGAAATCCTTAAAAAGAAAAAAAATCTTCGTATTATAAAATTGGAAAAAGCGCCAAAAGAATCACACGAATATGTCGCTGTAGACGGCGGACTTCTTGTTCAGCAATGTGACAGAACTCTTTTGGAAAAATGGGAAGTTGTAACAAAAACAAGTCCTCAAAAGCAGGATATTCAGGATATGATCTTTGGCATGAGAGCCGTAACTTTTGTAAAATCGAACGCTATTATGATTGTTAAAGAGCAAAGCGCGACAGGCATCGGCGGCGGGCAGGTTAACCGCATTTGGCCCTGTAAACAAGCGCTTGAACGAAGCGCCGCTGTTTTAAAAGCAGCTTCTCAAGAGTCGGCGGATACAGGCGGAAGCCCCTGGAGTGACAATCTTCCCGCGAGAGTTTTGGCGTCTGACGCGTTTTTCCCGTTTCCTGATATTGTAGAAGCAGCCGCCCAAGCGGGAATAAAAGTTATAATTCAGCCAGGCGGTTCAATGAACGATAATCTTTCGATTGAAGCCTGCGATAAATATGGAATAGCGATGGTATTTACAGGAACAAGGCATTTTAAACACTAAAATAAAAGTTGAGGTATTTATGTTAAATAAAGTTATAAAAAGAATTATTATAATCTTTTTAAGCGTTATATTGGCGATTTTTCTGGTTTTATTAATTACTCCGATTCTGTTTAAAAATCAAATAATGGAACTTGCCAAAACAGAATTGAATAAAATGTTAACGGCAAAGGTAGATTTTAAAGATTTAAAAATTTCTTTTATTAGAAGTTTTCCCAGCGCTTATGTCGCTTTGGAAGGTTTGGAAATAATCGGTATTGATGATTTTGAAGATGAATTACTTGTTTCCTTTAACAGATTTAGTGTAACGGCGGATCTTTTAAGTTTAATCAGAATGGAAAAAATAGAAGTAAAATCCATATTGCTCGACAGGGCTCGTCTTAACGGGCATATTCTGGAAGATGGAAGAGCAAACTGGGAAATATTTCCTGTACCTGATAAAGAAATAGAACCGGATAAACCAACTGAAACACCGCCGGCAGAAGAAAAAGAAGCCGCCCCTCTTTCACTTAACGTTGGATTAAACAAATTTGAAATACGTAACATGGAAATAGTCTTTCGCGATGATGTAAATAAAATGAAAGCGGAAATAGAGGCTTTTAACTTTATTTTACGCGGCGATATGAGAAAAGAAAATGTAGATTTAAAAATGAATCTGGGTATTGACGGAATAAATTTCTGGCTTGACGGTATTCGTTTGGCAAATAACGCTAATGTAGGATTTGTTTCACAAATAGCGGCGGATCTAAAAAATATGAGCTTTTTAATTAAAGACAACAGATTTAATTTAAACGACATCATTTTAAAATTCGCCGGTTTTGTAGAAATGAAAGAAGATGATATTAATGTAGATGTTACATTCGAAACAGAAAGAACTGATTTTAAAAGCCTTTTATCGCTTGTACCAGCAATTTATATGAATGACTTTAAAGATTTAAGAACAACAGGGAGCCTTGAGTTAAATGGCGACATAAAAGGCACATATAACGAAAATATAATGCCAAGCGCCAATTTAAATCTTTTTGTAAATAACGCCATGTTCAGTTATCCGGACCTTCCAAAATCGGTGGAAAAAGTTAACATCGCTTTAAAAGTACACTATGACGGAGAAGTGTTTGATCGTACAACAGTGGACCTTGACAGATTTAATTTTGAAATGGCGGGAAACCCTTTTAATATAGGACTTCATTTAAAAACACCTGAAAGCGATTTACAGGTCGCTGCTAAATTCGCCGGAAAAATTGATTTTGATTCTGTTGCCGATATTGTTCCGTTAGACGATATAAATTTAAACGGTTTACTTGAATGTGATATAACACTCGCGGGAAGATTATCCACGATAGAAAAAGAGCAATACGAGGATTTCCAGGCAGACGGACATTTAAAAATTTCAGGATTTGATTTTGAAAGCCCTGATTTTCCGCAGGGTGTAAAAATTACAAATATGCAGCTTAATTTTAATCCCCGGTTTGTCGAGCTTGCTTCTTTTGATATAATAACAGGTAATACAGATATTTCCATGAACGGTTCGCTGGAAAATTTTATTCCGTTTATATTTAAGAATGAAACAGTTAAAGGTACACTCGCGCTTAGATCAAATAAAATTGATCTTAATCAAATTATGAGCGCTTTACCCGCTAAAAGTGAAACTCCGGCAGTTGTAAACACAGAAGAAAAAACACCGTTAGCTGTTATTGAAGTTCCAAAAAATATAGACTTCGCGTTGAATGTAAATATTGGAAATATTCTTTTTGACAAGCTTGAAATTTCAAATACTCGAGGCGCGGTATTAGTCAGAGACGGCAGAATTGTTATGCAAAATCTTGGAATGAATCTATTGGACGGTAGTTTGGTACTTAATGGTGAGTATAATACTCAAAATATTAAAGTTCCATTTATTAATTTTGACATGAACATAAGACAATTTGACATAACATCAGCTGTTTCATCATTTTCTCTACTGGAAAATTTTTTACCAAACCCTGAAAATTATTCAGGAAAAGTATCCGCCGCATTAAATTTACAAAGTACTCTTGATGAAGACCTTTCGCCTGTTTTAGATTCTGTTTCATCAAGAGGGCGAATACAAACACATAATCTGGAATTAAGAAATTCACCGCTTTTTGGAACATTAGCGACTTTATTACAAAATGAAGGATGGCGCACTCCTTCGCTTAATAATATAGATATCGGTTATGTAATAAGAGACGGACGTTTATGGCTGGAAGACCCGATAATTATGGATTTGCAAACAGCCAGATTTTCAATTACAGGTGATCAAGGTCTTGATATGACCATGAATTACAGAATAGACGCGACAATGCCGACATCAGCTATTGGAAATACCGCTACAGATCTTTTGGGAAGAATACCGGGTGGTTCCAGAGTAAATGAATTTAAACTAACAGGTTATATGCGGGGAAATGTAAATAATCCCGATGTAAATCTTAGTATGGCAGATACAGCCACCGCGATTACTACCGCTGTAAGAGATCAAGTCACAGAAACTATTAACATAAGAGTTGATGAAGCCAGAACACAGGTTAACGAAGAATTAAACCGTCAAATAGATTCTTTAATGGCAGAAGCTCAAAGACAAGCTGATAATATTCGCAGTACCGCGAAAACTTCAGCTGACAGAGTAAGAGCGGAAGCTAACAATATGGCGGACAATTTAATTAGTGAAGCTGCCGGAAAAAACATCATCGAAAGAAGGCTCGCGGAATCTGCCGCGGATTTACTTCGCAGCGAAGGTGAAACAAATGCCAGAAGGCTGGAACAAGAAGGTGAAAACCAGGCAAGATCAATTATGAGTTCGGCGAATACAAGAGCGGATGAACTTCGCAGAAATTAAATTGTACTAGTTAAAGTTTTCTATAATTGAAATTATCTCTTTAAATTCTCCATGTAAAAGCAAAGCGGAAATATTATCCAATAGTTCGTTTGTTTTGCCTGTCCATGATTTTTTTCTTAAATCGCCTAACGCCGCTTTCGCGACTTTTTTTTGTAATGATTCACACGCTGTTTTTATTTCTAATAATTTTTCTTTAAGAAATATCATATCTTCGTTGGAAATTTCATTAACTTCTTCTTTTTTATTTTTTTTTAACTTTTCAATAATTAGTTTAAGTGTTTCTATAAATGAAGGAGTACTGGATAATATTTCTTCTATTCTGCCGCTGTCCCACGCCAGTTCAAGTTTTAACGCGTCAGCTGACAATTCTTTTTCTCCAATATTTAAAAGTACGCTTTTTATTCCATGAACAGTAATAACAAATAAATTAAGATGAATATCATCCTGTTCATTAATTTTAGGCAATATGTCTTCCAATACTGTAATGGCTTTTTCAATATCACGAATGATTGATTTTAACACTTCATGGCTCATATGAGTATTTTGAACCGCGCCTGAATCAATTCTTTTTTGTTCCATAATGTGCCTCGCGGCTTCAACAACTTCCGGCTGTTGTTTATCCCTTATAAAACGGTTTAACACAGAATTTAACTCGCGTATATCAATTGGTTTGGATATAAAAGCGTCAAATCCATTTGATAAAAACAAAGACGACGATCCGGCAACGGCGTTAGCTGTCAACGCGACAATTGAATTATTAAAACCTAAATCGCGGATTATTTTTGCAGCTTCCAGCCCATTCATATTCGGCATCATATGATCCATAAAAATAACATCGAAGTAATTTTCGCTTTTTATTTTTTCTATAGCTTCAAATCCGCTTAAAGCTGTTTCGATTTTTAAGCCGTAGGGCAGCATTAAACCTTTCGCGACATATAAATTGGATTCAACATCATCAACAATTAAAACGCTGCCATAAGGCATATATTCATGCACAATTTGCGCTCTGTTTAGTTTAAGCATATTTTTATAACGGCTGCTGCGCAGTTTTTCTGTTAATTCAACACCGCATACACTAGTCCCTATTCTCTTTTGAGGAAGAGAAACAGTAAATACAGAGCCTTTACCAAGATCACTTATTACACTAATTGTACCGTTCATAATATCAATAAGACGTTTTGTTATATGCATACCAAGTCCTGTACCTACAATCGTGCGGTTGGCATCCATATTAAAACGCGTATATTCATCAAACAGTTTATCAATCTGTTCCTGTGACATTCCCTGACCTGTATCACTTATTTTAAATATAAGATTAAAATCAGCGTTTGGTTTTTGTTCGTCAATTTCAGCGCTTACAGACAGTTTTACCATGCCTTTTTCGGTATACTTAAAAGCGTTGGAAAGTATATTATTTAAAATCTGTTTAATGCGAAGTTCGTCACCTAACATATCAAGAGGTGTGTCTTTATCTATTTCTAAATCAAATTCAACAGATTTGCTTTCAAACTTAAGAAGATTTAACTGCACAGTATCGTATATAATGCTTGGAATATCATATTGAGCGGATACAATTTCCAGTTTTCCCGCTTCAATTTTTGATAAATCAAGAATATCATTTATAATATTTAATAATAAATTTCCTGAATTATATACCATATTAAACGCTTCTTCGGTTTCCGCGGAGTTGGTATTTTTTTGTAATTCAATTTCGGCAGTGCCAAGAATCGCGTTCATTGGAGTGCGTATTTCATGGCTTATGTGCGATAAAAAGTCGCTCTTTGCTTTATTGGCAGTTTGCGCTTCCGAGCGCTGCCTTTCAGCTTCAAAAATAAGATTCTTCATTGGAGTAATATCAATAATTGTACCAGTAGTATGTAAAGGGTTGCCTTCTTTATCCCTTACGGTCTTGCCTGTCGTGTGAATATATACACACTCACCGTTTTTTTTCATCATACGGTATTCAACATTGTAAGGTGTCTTTCCCGTTTTATCTAATATATGTCTGGACGCGGCGCCGGGAACCCATTTTATATCATCGGGATGCATACACTTGAATAAACTGCTTGCGAGATTAGGAAGTTCTTTTTCATCTTTATATCCCAATAAACGCCTGAACTCATCGGGCCAAATAACTTCGTTGTTTGGATTTACAGGATCATCTTTATTAACTTTCATTTCCCACATGAATACATTTCCCGCTTCCATTGCCATATTTAATTTATCGAGCATTTTTTTCTCGGCATCCGCTTTGTCTTTTCCCGCGAGAAGGCGTAACAGGATAATACTTAATCCGGTTGCCAAAATAATTCCAAGCAGAATTAAAAACCAAAACATAAATTGCAAAGATTCAAGATACTGGTAAATCGGGGTCGCGACTCCTATATACCAGCCGTTATCAAGTCGGCGGACATTATGTATCTTTGTACTTCCGTCCCGGCTTAAAAATCTATGCCCTGAAATGATCCCGGTCTGTTCAAGTTCGTCCGCGATACTTGAAATACCGGTCGCGTGAGCGTCACGTAACGGCACTCCTATGAATTCCGCGAAGGGGAACGCGATAATTGTCATATTTTCATCCATTATCATCCAGGTTAATGAACTGTTGGCGTGCCATTTATAGGAAAACTCATAAATCCTGTCCAGTAGAATATTTAGCCCGACAATGGCAATTAAATTGCCGTTGTTATCGTATAAACTTCGAGCGTAAGCCAGAGCGACTTCACCAGTTACAATGTCAACATAAGGTTGCGTGACAGCTATTTTTCCTTTCGCTTCATTAGCAAGTATAAACCAGTCTCGTTCTTCAAGGTTAATAATCCCCATTGCTTCCAGAGCTTTCCAATCAGTATCAGGAGAGATTGCGCTATAAATATTTCTTTCGATTTGTCCGGGGATATCAAAATAAGCGAAAACGCTTAGGAAACCTGTTATATTTTTATTATTTCCATATTCAGTTATATTGGAAATATATGTTTTCATTTCCTCAAAATCAGCGCCTCGTGATAGCCGCATATTTATAGATTCGCTGATTATACCTATCATTGTTTCAAGTTCTTTAAGATCTGCCTTTAACTGCGATTCAATGCCGGCAAATATTGCTTCAGCTTCGTCTTCCAGGTGTCCTCTTTCAATGAGAAACCCAAACAAAAAGCTGGCTAATACCATAAGAGCGAAGGCGAAAAAAACAGCTAGTACCTGCAAATAAGAAAGCCGGGACTTAAACATAGGATCACCCTTTTAATATAATAATTTCAGTATATCATGAAATAACTGTTTTTATTAATTAAAATATTTTATTATTCCTGAAAAAATATCTATTTTTTTAACATCAGGATTATTCTTAAAAAGCCCGTTATCTATTCGTTCATAGTGCGCCATTGTGCCAAAAATACGTCCATCGGGTGATGTTATCCCTTCGATCGCCAAAGCGGAACTGGCAGGATTAAATTTAATATCTAGCGCGGCGTTTCCTTCAAAATCAACATAGTGAGTCGCGATTTGGCAATTCTTCGCGAGTGAATCTATTTGTTCTTCTCCCGCTGTGAATCTTCCTTCTCCATGCGAAACAGGTACAATATATTGACTGCCAGTTTCAAGGTGAGAAAGCCAGGGAGATTTATTCGAAGTAATTTTAATATTTACAAAAGTACTTTGATGTCTGCCTATTTTATTTAAAGTAATGGAAGGGGAGTGCTCTGTTTTATCCTGTATCTCTCCATAAGGAAGCAATCCAAGGTTTAAAAGAGCTTGATAACCGCTTCCAATCCCCAGAATTAACCCGTCCCGGTTTTTAATAAAATCCATTACTGAATCAACGACCACGGGATTTCTAATAAAAGCCGAAATAAACGCGGCGTTAGAGCCCGCGGCGAAAACAATAATTCCTGAATTTTGAACAGCTTTTTTAAATTCATTTATACTTTGAGTTATATCTGCCGCAGACAGATTTTTTATTACAAGGGTTTTTACTTGTCCGCCAGTTTTTTCGATAGCTTTTATTGTGTCATATTCGCTGTTTGTATCCGGGAAGATAGGAATTAGAAATCTCGGCTTGTTATTTTTTAACCACGGAGGACACGGAGTATTGGCAACTGTAGTTGCCCGGAGGTTTTTATTCGAAAGCTTATCAAAGGTTTGTGTGCGAACCGTAGGTTCGAGTTCGTGTATGTTCGTGGTTAGATTCTTAATAATAGTATTTTGTTTAATCAGATTTGGATAAACAGGTTCAAGGGTTTTTTCCCATACCGCTTGTATATTATCAAGTGAAACTTCAAAACTCTTTGTTTTTAAAATATATTCGCTAGTTGTACGACCCAGCAACTTAAATTCAAAACTCTGCGTCGCAAACAAAAGGTTTGATGCGTCTTTGTGTAATATAACTTGCTCATTCATCTCTATAATAAAATCGCCAAAACCACAGCCTGTACTAAGATCCCTTTCTGTTACAAAACCGATACGGTTTCCAACACACATTTTTAAAATCGCTTCGGCAGTACCTCCGCCGCCTACAGCCCAGGCGGATAATACATAACCGTCAGAAATAAGTTTTTCAATAATATCAAAATAGGTGACAGGCACCATTTCCATTTTATTTTGACAATAGTATACATAACTGTCAGGTTTTTTAAATTCGGGTGTAATAATATTTTCAATCTTCGCGGTTGAAACTGCAAAGGACACAAGGGTAGGGGGAACATCAATATTTTCGAAACTTCCGGACATTGAATCCTTGCCGCCGATTGCCGCGACTTCAAGTCCTATTTGAACGTCCAGCGCGCCAAGTAACGCCGCGAAGGGTTTACCCCATCGTTTTGGATCGTCTCCAAGCCTTTCAAAGTATTCCTGAAATGAAAGCCAGCAATTTTTCCTTTTGCCGCCTGACGCGATTATTTTCGCGATTGAATGGACTACGGCAAACATTGCCCCGTGATATGGATTTTCTGATGAAACCTGAGGATCGTAACCAAAGCTCATAAGAGAGCAGGTTTTTGTATCTCCGTTTAATACAGGAATTTTAGCTGCCATTACTGACGCCGGAGTTAATTGGTATTTGCCGCCTAACGGAGAAACTACGGTAGCGGCTCCTACAGTAGAATCAAAACCGTTTATTAACCCTTTTTGAGAACAAATATTTAAATTCCCGGCGAATTTTTCAAAATCACCGGCATTTTTTATTTCGTTAACCTTATTAAAATCATGGTTAACAGAAAATTGCTTGTTTATTTCTACTTTTGCCGACTTTTTAGCGCCATTTGAATTTAAAAACTTTCTGGAAAGATTAACAATAGTTTTTCCATTCCAATTCATTACAAGGCGTTTTTCTTTTGTAACTTCCGCGATAATTACAGCTTCAAGATTTTCCTGTTTGGCGAAATCTAAAAATTTACCCGCGTCTTTTTTTGCTACAACGATGGACATGCGTTCCTGGCTTTCACTGATCGCGAGTTCTGTACCATCAAGCCCTTCGTATTTTTTAGGTACTTTATTTAAATCGATATTTAAACCGTCCGCGAGTTCTCCAACAGAGACACTGACCCCGCCTGCGCCAAAGTCATTGCATCGTTTAATAAGACGGGTAGCGGCGGGATTTCTAAACAGCCTTTGTATTTTTCTCTCTTCAGCGGGATTACCTTTTTGTACATCCGCGCCGCAGGTTTCCAATGAATCTACAGTATGTGACTTTGATGAACTTGTAGCGCCTCCAATGCCGTCTCGTCCTGTTTTGCCGCCAAGTAAAATTACAACATCACCTGCTAGCGGTGTTTTTCTAACCACATTTTCCAAAGGAGCGGCGGCAATAACGGCGCCAAGCTCCATACGTTTAGCTACAAAACCCGGATGATAAATCTCCTGAACAAACCCTGTTGTTACTCCAATTTGATTCCCGTAAGAGCTGTAACCCAAAGCCGCTGTTTTACATATTTTTATCTGCGGCAATTTTCCTTCCAGGGTAGAAGAAACACTTTGAAGAGGGTCTGCCGCTCCAGTTATCCGCATCGCCTGGTATACATAGGCTCGCCCAGAAAGCGGATCTCTTATCGCGCCTCCAAGACATGTAGACGCTCCGCCAAACGGTTCGATTTCGGTTGGATGGTTGTGTGTCTCATTTTTAAACAACAGCAGCCAATCTTCTAGCTCACCGTCGCTGTCCACTTTTATTTTTACAGAGCACGCGTTCACTTCCGCGCTTTCCTCAAGATTTTGCAGCGCGCCTCTTGCTTTGAGCATACGCATGCCCAT
>WQXE01000069.1 GCA_009784995.1 Treponema sp.
ATACCTTTAATTTCACCTTTCTGCTCTGCATAATATAAAGCGGTGGCTTCATCGTGGCGGGCTTTTGCCCAAAGACGTTCTCTTTCACGGAATTCTGAATCAGCTGTTATACTATAATAGGCACTTATCGCTTGGTTCATTACTGGTACCTCTTTTCTTTGTATTGTTGAATCCATTTAATTACCTCTCTACTTTACAACATTTTATCATAAATTTCTGGGAAATTCATCACGCAAAGACGCAAAAGGCGCAAAGTTCTAATCGGGAAGTCCATTAACAATTCTATATATCCCATTTTTCATTAATTCTGATCCAAAATTAAGAATAAAACCAAGTTTTGTATTTGTTAGTTTTAAATATGTTAATAATTGTTTAGTATGAATAGTTTCATATACATTTTCTAATAAACCTGACCCAAGATTATTATGCAGCCAGTAAGCAGAATCTATGACAATAGCTCCTATTTCATTTTCATTAAACTTAGCGTCTGCGAACTAAAGTTCGATGCGTCTTTGCGTGAGTTTATTTGTAGATTCTGTGAGGGCAAACTTCCTGGTAGAACCACAAAAAGCAGACCCAAAAGTTAAATTTTTCATACCCCTATATGGGTTCAAATACGCGTGGCGCATGACCCGTACGTCCGCGTGAGCGGACATAAAATCCATTCCTTAAAAGAGCCAAACCCGAAGGGTTTGACCGAAAATGAAAAAAAGTGGAAATTATTTTCTTTTTCGTGTGGTTTGAGTAGTAGTGGTTAAATTTTCACTTTAATCCGCGTTAATCCGTGGACAATATTTTCCTACTTTCAATTATTACCCAATCAATCAAAATCTTTTTTGCGAATTTCCATGCGTTTTATTTTTCCGCTGATTGTTTTTGGAAGCTCGCTTACAAAATCGATTATACGCGGATATTTATACGGCGCAGTTACGCGTTTAACGTGATTTTGCAATTCTTTTTTTAATTCGTCAGACGCGCTAAACCCGCGGGCTAGAACAATTGTCGCTTTAACAATTTGTCCTCGCATGGTGCCCGGAGCGGCTGTTACAGCGCACTCCTATACCGATGGATGTTCCATTAAAGCGCTTTCTACAATGAAATTTTTACAAAATAATCCTTCCTTACGGAGGACACGGAGTTTTTAATTTAAAAACGATATCTTCTTCGTGTATTCTGTGGTGGTATTCTTACTTATTTATTAATTTGTAACATATTTTTAAAAAGGTTCAGGGTTTTCAAGGATTTTTTTGCCGTTGTCTTCGATGAACTTAGTTAAAAGGGAAAGGAAGGTTTTTGGCATAGATTTACCTCAAATATTGTGATTTATTGGATTTTACAAATTGTCAATATTTATAACATGTTAATATTTATATCTTGTTTATTTACTTATAATTATGATAAAATAAAAAATCTAAGATTCTAAGTTCATAATTTAGGAGGAAAATATGTTAGTTGTAACAGGTACCTTTGAAAATGAAAGATTTATTCCAGATAATCCAATATCTATTCCACAAAAGAAAAAAGTAATCGTTACAATTGAAGAAAAACCTCATTTTGATACAAAACCAGTAAATAAATGGCGAGAAATAGGCGAAGCCATACTTAACTGTGATGAAGAATTAAACGATGAGCCACAAACTGTTCAATTTAGAACAATGTTTGATATGGAAACATTATAATGAAATACGCTCTTGATACTAATATAATTTCATATTATTTAAAAGGTAATAAAACAATTGTTGATCGAATTTCTATAGAAACAGATAATGAGAATTTTATTATTATTCCACCAATTGTATTTTTTGAAATAAAAAGATGGTTATTGGCAAAAAACGCCGTTAAAAAAATGAAACTCTTTGAAATGATGTGTTCAATATCCGGTATTAGCTCTATTGGAAGAGAAATTCTTGAAATTGCTTCTGAAATTTATTCAAATTTACAAAAAAAAGGTATAACAATTGGAGATAATGATATTTTACTCGCTTCATTTTGTATTTTTCACAATTTAACCCTTGTCACCAACAATGAAAAACATTTTATATATATAGCTAATTTAAAAACAGTAAATTGGCTGTAGTACTACCGTTTACTTCGACAAATTCTGTTAAAAGTGAAATGAAGTTTTTCTGCACGGGTTACCTCATTATTTCCAAACTGCCGAATGAACAGCAAATAATGATTATTAACCGGATTACTGCTTTTTCCTGTCTATTATAATCAATCAAAATCTTTTTTGCGAATTTCCATGCGTTTAATTTTTCCGCTGATTGTTTTTGGAAGCTCGCTTACAAAATCGATTATACGCGGATATTTATACGGCGCGGTCACTCGTTTAACGTGATTTTGCAATTCTTTTTTTAATTCGTCAGACGCGCTAAACCCGCGGGCTAGAACAATTGTCGCTTTAACAATTTGTCCTCGCATGGTGTCTGGAGCGGCTGTTACAGCGCACTCCAATACCGATGGATGTTCCATTAAAGCGCTTTCTACTTCGAAAGGACCTATGCGGTAACCGGAACATTTAATAACATCATCGTTGCGCCCTACAAACCAAAGGTAGCCGTCGTTATCCTGCCACGCCATATCGCCGGTCTGATAAATCCCGTTATTCCACGCATTCGCGGTAACATCTTTATCTTTCCAATAACCTCTAAAAAGACCGGGAAAATCCGAATTACCAATTACGGGTGGATTATTATTGGATGCACTTCCTTCGCTTTCGTACATATTTTTACCGGCACGAGTAATGCTCATGTTTCCAACAATACCTTCGTCGCAAACATCTTTGTTTTCGTCTAACAATTTTAAATCGAAAAGCGGAGCGGGTTTTCCCATTGAACCGGGTTTTATTGGCAGCCATTTAAAAACGGCAGCCATTACAGATGTTTCGCTTTGTCCAAATCCTTCGCGTATAACAAGACCTGTAATTTCTTCAAATTTATTGTAAACTTCCGGGCTTAGAGGTTCTCCCGCGACCGATGTGTGGCGTATAAAACTAAAATCATAACCGGATAAATCTTCTTTTATAAGATATCTAAAAACTGTCGCGGGAGCGCAGAATGTATGCGGTTTTAACCGCTGAATAGCGTCTAACATTCCTTTTGGCGTGAATTTTTCCGTATCGTAAGCGCCAATTGCCGCGCCGCAAATCCATTGTCCGTAAATCTTTCCCCACGCGAATTTTGCCCAGCCGGAATCTGTTTGGGTTAGATGAACGCGGTTATCATCTACACAATGCCAGTATTTAGCGGTAACGATGTGACCTAACGGCAGTGAATGGTTATGTATTACCATTTTTGGCATTCCTGTAGTACCGGAAGAAAAATAAACGAGCATTGGATCTTTTGTAACCGTAGGCATTCTTGTAAAATTTTCTGACGCTTTTTGGATTTCGTCGTGCATGTTTAAATATCCATTTGGAATATTTTTGCCGATTACGGCGATTTTTTCCAGTTTTGGACAGTTTGAGCGCGCGATTGCGATGCTTTCCAATACATCGGCATCATCAACTGTTATTAAAAGTTTTACATCGGCAATATTACATCGGTATTCCAAATCTTTTGCCGTTAGCTGATACGTTCCGGGAATGCAAATCGCGCCTATTTTGGACAACGCGCACATAATCACCCAAACGCCGGGGCGCTGTTTTAAAATTAATTTTACAACGTCGCCTTTTTTTACACCTAACGATAAAAGCGCGTTAGCGGCTTTGTCGGAAAGACGCTTTATATCCGCGAAAGTAAAGGACTTTACAACTTCTGTATCGTCCGTCCAAAGTAAAGCGAGTTTTTCCGGCTGTATTTTTGCCCATTCGTCTACAACATCGTAGGCAAAATTAAAATCATCGGGCATATTACATTTGTAATTTTGGTAAAAATCTTCGTAGCTGTCAAAATCTATTCTTGGCAGATAACGTGAAAGTATCTCGTTCATAATTATTCCTGTATTATTGTTAAAAATTGAGCTGTTCCGTTTACAGCGCTTTGACCATGCGGCAGACGCGCGTCAAAATAAATTGTATCCCCGGGTGAAAGTATATGTTCACTTTTCGCGACAACTATTTTTACCTGTCCGTCAATTACAAAATTAAATTCCTGACCTGAATGTGAAACAAGAGCCGCTGGTGGTTTTGAAGAATCCAGTTTAACAAGCAAAGGTTCTATGGTTCTATGTTTAAAGTTATACGCGAGACTGGAAAATTCATATCCGGGGAAACGTTCTATCATAACGCCTTTGCCTTTGCGGCACACCGCGGCGCTGTCCATCCTTGCCTCTTCGCCTGTTAGAAGAACTGTAACATCGGTTCCAAGTCTTGTAGCAATTGTATATAAAACGCTGATCGGTATATCAAGATCACCTGTTTCATATTTGTTATAAGTTTCGTAAGGAATGTCGATGTCCTTTGCCATATCAAGAGCGCTAATGTCCAGAATTTCCCTTAATTCTTTAATCCTTTCAGGGACATGTGCCGCTTTTTCATTCATAAAAACTCCTAAATATATTCCTTCCAGTTTCTTCCAATAACTTTATCTTCCTTGTTTCTAATTTCTACAGGAAGTCTAACCTGTTCTGTTCCATAATATTCCAGCCGCTGTTCATCAACTTTTAAACCGGATACTTCATTATTTAAAATCATATCCACAAAATCCGCGATACTATTCAGTTTTTTATTTGAATAAACACCAAATATATCACCATAAAAAATCTCACTCGCGTCATGTATATCTGATCCAGCGGTCGCGGGTTTTCCTATTTTCTTCGCGTAACGGTACGCTAGAACGTCATTGGAAAAATCTTCATGTCCGCCGTTTACAACTTCAACCGCGTCAACACAGCCGGCAGAAAGAACAACACGCGGAATGTAAGCGCGCTGCCTGAAAGGATGAGCCTGAATAACGCAGCCTCCCGCTTCTCTTACTGCTTTGTATTGCTGACCTCTTGTCCAACTTCGTACCTCTGGATGTTCAAGAAGCCACTGTTTGTCCAAACCGTAAATAAGGTAATCATCACAGCCTTCGAATGTTTCTTCCCATCCAAAAAAAACATCTAACCCCTGCCTGTCCCCTGCTTCTTTCGCTTCTTCGTACCCGCGATAAAAACGGTTTACCCATTCTTCCCACGGTAATTTTCTTGACAAGGCGCAGTTTGCGTTAAAAAAATGATCAGTTACAATGATCCCTGAGTATCCCTTGTCGATGTAACCCGCGATATAATCACTCCCCATTGAAATCGCGCATTTACTGACACCGTAAGTATGGAGGTGAGTTTCGTATAGATAAGCCACAATAATTAAATAATATTGAAAAAGTTAAAAAATATCAATAGTAGGTTATCCTGTAATCCCCTCTGACAGTAAAACCTAAACCGGCGTAAAGTTTTTTAGCGGGTATATTATCTTTTTTTACAAAAAGTGTTACTCCTCTGCCTTCATTTATCAATGTTGATATAAATTCATGCGCCATTTTACGTCCAATTCCAAACCCTCGATAATCGGGGTGAACATAAACACCGCCAACCAGATACCTTTTAAATGATACAGCGCTTACATTTATTTTTCCAACAAGTTTTCCATTACATGACGCCGCGAGAATTTTACCTCCAGCGACTATGTTTGTAATATTTATCCTGCTCGCGGCATAACTAAAAACTGACCCTTGCGGCAAAACTTCTTCCTGTTCATAAGCCGCCTGCAGCGGGGAGAGAGCGTCCAAATCTGTCATTTTCGGCACGCGTAATACAAGGTTTAAAGGATTACCTGAAAAGTTTGTTTTATTGTCAGGTTTTCTATCAAGACTCATTAAATCGTAATCTATATTTTCTATTGCTTTCCAGCCATATTGTTTTATCGCGTTTTCCATAATGACTACTTCATTCTTAAGACCCTGCACAGAATGAATTTTTTTTATTCTAAAAAAACTTTTAAGAAAATCTAAATTTGTCAGTTCGTTAAAATCTCGTAAAACAGGAATTAGAGTGCTTCTGGAATTTATAATCAGAGCGTGAATGTTTCCCTGTTTATCTCGAAGCAGCCAAACCGGATCGTTTGACGCGTTACGCGCTAAATATCTACCGCACGCGCTGACATAATTATTTTCTACACTTTGTAATATATTTTCTACGAAAGGAATATCGCTATTTTTTATTTTTTTCCAGTTAAATTTAAACGTAGAATGATTACCAGTCATAAGGGAGGTTACCAAGTGCGGGGATTCTTCCGATAATCGCGGAAAATCCGGCAGCGAATGATTCAGGAGCGTAACTATATGTCGCGACAGCGCCTGTTACCCAGGGGATATTTTCTACATGAACAGGGCTTAAAACCGAAAAAACAATTACTCTTCTGTTTAATCCCTGTAAAGTCCGCAATACCCGCAAATCGTTATTATCAGAAAGACAAAATATAATCGTATCCGCGTTACGCGCATGAGCTATAATATCCGACGGATTTGTTGTATTCGAAAATCTAAAAGACGCCGCTCCGGGAAAAGCGATTCTGCCGTATGTAAAAAAATCACCGAATCTTCCTGCCAATAAAACCCTGCCAGCGTTTTCTCTTGTAAGCGGAAATACAGTTTCAGGCGGATCGGGTTTTACAAATGTAACGCTTCGGGCCGCGAGGTTCAGGAAAAACGCCTGACCTTCGGGGTAAGGAAGTTCGGCTTCCACTCTTGCAATGTCTGGTATATAAGGAACACTGGATTCTCCCCGCAGGTATGTTAATTTTAATTCCAATACTCTGCGAGCGGCGCTTCTTACAATCTGACGAAAATCTTCTTCATCTCTCATTGAGTTATAAAGGAAAGTCCATACAGGATCAAATAAAAGAGGTGTACTGGAAAACATAATAATATCGTTACCCGCGATTAAAGCCTGTTTTGCTGTTCTTTGAATATTTCCAAGATATACATAAGCGCCTACCATCATAAGATCGTCTGTTATTATTACTCCATTAAAACCAATTCTTTCGCGTAACACATCGCGTAAAAACCACGAAGATAACGACGCGGGCGCGTTTGCGCTTTCTGTTAATGGAAACGCGAGATGACCGCTCATAACCGCGGGCAGCCCTTCGGATACAAGCATGCGGTATGGAACTAGTTCCCTATTCCATAAAGTTTCATAAGGAACTTCGATTCTTGGCAGTATTCCATGTGAATCAAGATCGGTTCCGCCATGCCCGGGATAATGTTTCGCTGTCGGAATAACACCCGCCGCTAGCTGCCCTCTAACAAAAGCGGAACCAAAAATACCTGCTCTTACAGGATCGCTTCCAAAAGCTCTTGGACCAATGATTACAGAATCGCGGTTTGTAAAAAGATCGACAGTGGGAGCGAAATTCATATTAACGCCAAGCAGAGACAACTCTCTTCCAATATAATAACCGGACAAATACGCGTCCCGCGGATAACCGGAAGCTCCGATTGCCATGTTACCCGGTGTTTCACTTGTAGCGCCTCTGATGTGACGAATCCAGCCGCCTTCCTGATCAGTCGCGACTAACAATGGAATGCCAAAAGGTCCCTGTAAACTCGCTCGTTGTAAATCTCCTACAGCTCTCGCTAGCCTTTGTGTATTGGTTGTATTCCAGCCGAATATTTTTACACCGCCGATATTTCTTTGGCGAATCCAGTCCATGATTAAAGGCGACGGATCTTCACCAACCCAGCCAAGCATAAACACTTGAGCTAGCGCCTGTTCGTCTGTCATTGCGCTTTCAAGTTTAGCGGCTAACACAGCAGGCGGCTCATCGTCGTGAAAGCTCAACCCAAAAACCGGCATTACAAAAAATATAAAAAATATTATTCCAAAAGACATCACGCAAAGGCGCAAAGCTCGCAAAGAACGCAAAGAAAGAATAAAGTAAATGCATCCTATTTCTCTCTTGGCGTCTTGGCGTCTTGGCGAGAAATATTTCTGATAAAATTTAATTTTTTTCATCGATGTACTCCGCGGCGTGGTGAGCGGCAACCGCGCCGTCGGCGGCTGCCGTTACTACCTGACGAAACGCGCCCGATCGAATATCGCCTGCAGCGAACAATCCTTCTATGTTAGTTGCCATTTTTTGGTCAGTAATAATATACCCGCTTTCATCAAGAGCGGCGCCTATTTCGCGCGCAAGTTCGGATTGCGGTACTGTTCCGGCGAAAATAAATACAGCGTCAGTTTCTTCTTCGTAAACTTCACCCGTTTTTGTATTTCGCAAAATAACTGAACTTACTTTAGCGCTGCCTTTAATTTCATTTATCACGAGGTTATACCGCGCTTCTATATTGGGGTTATTAATCGTTCTTTCAACAAGAGCTTTTTGCGCGCGGAATGTATCCCGTCTGTGAATCAATATAACTTTATCTGTTAAACGGGAAAGATAACGCGCTTCATCACACGCGGCATCTCCTCCTCCTACTACAAATATCTTTTTATTCCTGAAAAAGTTTCCATCGCAAGCAGCGCAATATGAAACACCTTTTCCGGAAAATTCTTTTTCTCCCGGCACTCCTAAAAATCTCGGTTTCGCTCCAGTAGCGATTATTACACTTGCCGCTTTGTAGAATGTGCCGTCCGCGAGAGAAATCGTAAAAATATCATTTTCTTTTTTTAATGAACTTACAGAACCTGAAAAAAAAGACGATCCAAAGTTTTCCGCTTGTTTATGTAAATCCATCGCGAAATCGTAACCGGATTTAATACCGGAAACTACATTACCCGCCGCGTCAAGTTGTTCTATATTACCGGGATAATTTTCCAATACATCAATAACTAAAGCCTGCCCGCCTGAGGCAAGCTGCTCAATAACAAGTACTTTTAAATTAGCCCTTGAGCCATATTGAGCGGCAGTAAGCCCGGCAGGTCCCGCTCCAATTATCAAAAGATCGACATAGTTGTCAGTCATTTACACCTCTATAATATCTTACATTTTTATTAATATATATTATAGTAAATTGTGTACAAAAAATCGTCAATTATGGTATTGATAAAAAACCTCCTTTTTATCCGGCTAAGGCATTTTTTTCTGTTTTTAATATTTTTCTTAAGTTTACAGGTTTTGTTTCCACAAAACAGAGCTAGTTCCGCGGCTGTTTTTCCGCGTCTAACTCCTGATAATAAGGCGCTTGAATACAATAACCTGTCAAGGAGGAACAGCGGCAGCGATTTAACCTGGTTACAACTCGCGGAAATTAGTCTTTGGGCTTCTGGCGATATAAACGCTTCAAATTTGCAAAGAATCAGAAACGCGGTTACACAATTTCAAAATTCAGTTGAACAAGGTACATCTTCCAAAGAAATAGCAGAATCCATTCTTACATTTATGCATAGAAATTTTTTAAGAAATTATACAATCCAACAAACAAGGGTTGATACCATTTTTTCCAATGGCAGATTTAATTGCGTTTCTTCATCAATTCTTTATATCATCCTATGCGAATCTGTAGGCATTAAAACAAGCGGAGTTATAACAAAGGATCACGCTTTTGTAATGGTTCATATAAACGGAGAAAATATCGATGTTGAAACAACAAACCGTTATGGATTTGATCCCGGGAACCGAAAAGAGTTTCACGATCAATTTGGAAGGTTGACAGGTTTTACCTATGTACCGGCTCAGAATTATCAAGATCGTCAGACAATCAGCAATTTTGAACTTATATCTTTAATTTTAAACAACAGAATCGCGGAATTGGAAAGAAGAAATAATTTCGCCGAAGCTGTTCCTCTCGCGATAGATCGCGCCGCGCTTTTATTAGGCGATCTATCTTTCGCTTCTTCCGCCTCTTATTCATTAGAATCTATTTTTACAAACCCAATTAAAGATTTAACAGACAGATTATTAAATTACGGCGCCGCGTTATTAAGATCGAATCGAGAAGAAGATGGAATAAGATGGGCAATATCAGCGTCTTCCATGTATTCAGGTATTGAATACTGGCAGGATTTTTTACTGGCAGCTATAAATAACAGAATAACACGATTTATAAGAGAAAGAAAAATGACAGACGCGAGAAATTTTCTGGAAGAATACAAAAATATTTTAACAGAAACCAACTATTCGCATTTAGATACGGTAATACAAACTAACCTTGCTATTGATTATCATAACCGCTTCGCGTCCGAATGGAACAGACGAAGTTATAGCGAAGCTGAACGTATATTAA
>WQXE01000070.1 GCA_009784995.1 Treponema sp.
AAAAAAGCTGCTGCAGTTTGACCGCAGCAGCTGATTTATAATGCTAACTAATGCTTGTGCTTTTCTTTTGCACGTTTATGCATAAGTTCCATAACATGTTCCGGTGTTTCTGATGCGATGATTTCATCGTGTGTTTCCTTGTCAATTAAAACCGACTCGATGGTAGAGATAAACCTGAGATATGGTGAGTGTATTTTTTGAGGGGATACACAGAGAACAACGATTTTTGATTTTTCTCCGTCTGTTGAATGGAAGTCCGCGCCTTCTTTACTAATGCCAATCGCAATAACAAGACACGAAACTCCGTCAGACCTTGTGTGGGGAATAGCAATGTTATGATCCATGCCCGAGCCGTCCATTGCTTTTTCATGACTTAAAACATCCTTAAGAACCTGTTCTTTGTTTATTAACTGTTTTCTTGTTGAAAGAAGTTCTACAAGCTCAGTAAGTATTTCACTCTTATTGGTGCCTTTGAGGTCAACTGTTATACAGTCTGTGTGAATTAATGAAACAAGAGCATCATCCATT
Source organism: Treponema sp. (assembly GCA_009784995.1). Taxonomy (GTDB): domain Bacteria; phylum Spirochaetota; class Spirochaetia; order Treponematales; family Breznakiellaceae; genus WQXQ01. The sequence goes on from WQXE01000070.1 coordinate 529, forward strand.
CTGCCGTCTTTATCAAGAAGATCCGCTTTCATTGCCTGAGGATCTGAAGAGCCTTTAAGTTTTGAAACTGCTTCGTAAAGTTCTACTACAACTTCATATACAAGGGTTCTTACAAAACCCACATCAGCTTTGTTGGTTTGAATTGTGAGCAGGTTATCTTCTTCGATTATAAAGAGGATGGTATCGTCTTTACGCGCTTTGGAAATTCCTTCATCAGTTAAAGTCTGAATATAAAAATCTTCGTTGCGTAAATCCGTAAGCAAGTTTGATAAAACAATATCCGCGATTTCTTTATTTTCAAATCTCCATTCCAGTGAAACAGAATCATCGGTTTTGGTATCTTTGCGTGTACCTGTGCCTTTGCTGTTAAGCGCCGCGGCTAAAGCAGGCGGTCCCAATATGGTTGTAATAAGAGTCATAAGGATAGCGACACCAAACAACTGTGAGTTAAGAATTCCGGCAGCCAGTCCTACACCGGCTAAGATAAGTACCATCTCTCCGCGAGGAACCGCTCCTAATCCTATTCGCAATCCGCCTCTTACATTGAAACCCAAAAGCATCGCGGGAACGCCGCAGCCGACAAGCTTAGCGATAATCGCGGCAACTGTGTATATTCCGCCGAAGATAAGAATTTGCGGTGAAAAAATTAAACGAACATCTACCATCATGCCCATTACCGCGAAAAAGATAGGTACTAAAAATTCATATATTCCTTCCATACGTTCTTCAACAACAGGAGCGATATCAGATTTTGAAAGTGAAAGACCAGCGATGTACGCGCCGATGATCATCGCGAGACCCTGTTTTTCAAAAATACCTGCTAAAGCTAACGCGATACCTAATCCAAGAACCGCGAAATCTGTTAAGTTTTTAAAACCTTTTAAAAAGCCTGAGATTTTTCTGGAAAAAATTAAAGCGAGAGCTGTAAAACCAAGCCAGATACCAAAAGCTCTTCCGGCGATTCCCAAAATTACTCCGGTATTCAATCCATCACCCGCGCCTTCAGCGCCTTTCGTTATGGCGACAATACCCATAACAACAGCGAAAGCGATAATACAAAGTACATCGTCAATTACAGCGGCGGCAACGATAGTAACACCTTCAGGAGAATCCATTTTTTTATTCTCTGATAATATTCGCGCCGTTATACCAAGCGATGTTGCCATACAAAGTATCCCAAGAAAAAGGCTGCCTTCATCCATTATTGATACTTTAAACCATAAAGAGTAAGTTAATGCGCCCGCGAAAAATGAAACAACTACGCCGCCTAAACCTACAATACTTCCAACCACGGAGTAACGCAGAAAAAGCGCGATGTCGGTTTCAAGCCCGGAAGCGAACAGCAATATAACTGAAGCTATTGCCGCGATCGCGTATAACTCGTTGCTTACAGGCAATGAACTTCCGAATAATTCAATCGCGTTTGGAAAAACACCATGTGGAAGCCCGGGTAGAGCGATTTTGCCAAGAGCGTAAGGCCCTATGACAATCCCCGCGATTAACTCGCCTAAAACCTTGGAAATTCCAATCTTTTTGGCAAGTCTTCCAAAAAGTTTTACGGCAAACACAATTATTCCAAGCTGAAGAGCCATAAGGGCTACTACTTCGGTAATTGACTCAGATCCATCTCCAATAGACATAATCAAAAATCCTCCTGTGTAAATTTATCATATATTTCTAAAAATGCAACCATTTTTAAAGTTATAGATGAATAATCGATGATAAATATTCGATATTTTGCTCAAATTTTTAATATTTACTAAAATATCCCTTAAGATAGTTACTATTTTATGATTTTAATGTAAAATATTAATGATGAGGGAAAAATATGAATATTAGAAGAAATATCTATATACCCATGATTACGCTCGCGATTGTAAGTTGTGTTATTATTTTAATTTCTTCTATATTCCTGTTCAGCAATGAATTAAATAACGCCATTTATGATAAAAGTAATGTAGCCGAAATGGTTGTAAGACAGGAAATTAGTGATCTTTCGGATAGCTCACGTGTTTCTGCCGGAATTATATCTAGCAGTTCTGAACTAATTGAAGCTGTCTTAAAAAAAGATCGTAATGAAATTTTAGAAATAACAAAAGCGTATAAAATGCTGGCTCAAATTGATTTTTGTACAATTGTTGACAGTCAAGGTAAAGTTCTTACAAGATTACACTCGGATATTTATGGAGATGATCTGTCAATGTTAACTCATATCAGCTCTGCTCTTAACGGTATAATAGATACATACATTGTGCATGGGGTTACCATACGTCTTGGTATTATGACTGGCGCGCCAATTTACGACAGCGAAATGAATATTATTGGAGCGGTTTCTTTGGGATACAGCCTTGAAAATCAAGGATTAACAAATCAATTAAAAGCTTTAACCGGATGTGAGGTGACATTTTTTTTATATGACGAGCGTATTTCATCTACAGTTACGAATGAAGATGGATCTTATGCCCTGGGGACAAAAGCAGATGATGATGTAAGCAAAAGAGTATTGGCAGGAGAAGTTTACACGGGTAATATTCAACTGTTTGGAAATGATGTTTTTGGGAGGTACTCTCCTTTATTCGGAGCGAATAATAATGTTGTAGGTATGATGTTTGTAGGGCTTTACACAGAAGATGATTTTAATAAAATTAGATTGTTTATTTTGATTGGAGTTTCTATAACATTAATTGTTCTTATCGTATGTGTTATTTTGGCAAGATTTATTTCCGGAAATGTAATGGCTAGAATTAATGAAGCGAATGAACGGACATTAGAGATGTCGGAAAGAGCGCGTGAAGCCGCAGAAGTTTCCAATCAGGCAAAGTCCGCGTTTTTGGCAAATATGAGCCATGAGATCCGCACCCCCATGAACAGTATAATCGGGTTTTCCGAACTTGCTTTGGATAATAATTTGCCGCCAAAAATCAAAGAATATTTAAGAAATATTTACAGTAATTCTGAATGGCTTTTGCAAATTATAAACGATATCCTTGATATTTCAAAAATTGAATCCGGAAAAATGGAACTGGAAAATATTCCTTTTGATCTTCATGATATATTCGATCATTGCCGTACTGTTATTCTGCCCAAAGCGCTGGAAAAAGATTTAATTATGCATTTTTATGCCGAACCGTCTACAGGAAAAAGGTTATACGGAGATCCTACAAAGCTGCGTCAGGTATTTTTAAATCTGCTTTCTAATTCCGTAAAGTTTACCAATACCGGAATTATTAAAATGAAAGGGATTATAAAAGAAAATAATGAAAACAGCGTGACAATGTATTTTGAAATTAAAGACAGCGGTATTGGAATACCCCAGGAGCAATTGGAAAAAATATTTGATCCCTTTACGCAGGCGGAAACAGGTACTACTCGTAAGTTTGGCGGTTCAGGTCTTGGGCTTCCAATATGTAAAAATATTATAGAAATGATGGGCGGCACGCTTTATGTTGAAAGTACAACCGATGTTGGTACCAGGTTCAGTTTTGATATTACTTTTGAAGCTCGTAATATAAGCGGCGAAAAAGGTTTGTCAAAACGAGGGTTACATGATGATATTGATAAACCTTTATTTGATGGTGAAGTATTACTTTGCGAAGATAATATTATGAACCAAAATGTGTTATGCGAACATTTATCCAGAGTAGGGTTGAAAACCGTGGTAGCGGATAACGGAAGAATTGGCCTTGATTTGGTTAAAAGCCGTATGTCGGGCAGTACAGCCGCTCTGGATGGTAAAAAGCAGTTCGATTTAATATTTATGGATATACACATGCCTGTAATGGACGGTATTGAAGCGGCAGCGAAAATATTCGCGTTAGAAACAGGCGTTCCAATAGTCGCGATAACAGCCAATATTATGACAAGCGACAGGGAAATATATTCCGGTATGGGTATGAATGATTGTGTGGGAAAACCATTTACATCACAAGAATTGTGGCGTTGTCTTTTAAAATACTTAAAACCTGTAGGCTGGCAAAAAGAAGAAACTATAGACCTTGATGATCTTAATAGGGAATATAATAAAAAATTAAAAGATAGTTTTGTAAGAAACAACCGTGAAAAATATTCTGAAATTTCCGACGCTATAAACAATGGAGATATTTTACTCGCTCACAGGATCGCTCATACAATTAAAGGCAATGCCGCTCAAATTGAAAAAATAGAATTAAAAGAAGCCGCGGCGGCTATTGAAAAAAATCTTAAGGATGGCGAAAACCGCGTTACCGCGGAACAAATGGAAAGATTTAAAAAAGAGCTAAACGCTGTAGTGGCGGAATTAACGCAGGCGGTAGAACCTGTATCTTCACGGCAATCCGCGGAAAATGAACCTACAAAAGAGTTTACGCTGGAACTACTGGAAAAATTGGAGCTTTTACTTAAAGACAACAATCCCGATAGTCTTTCATTAATCAATGATTTAAAAAAGATTAAAGACAGCGGCGAGCTAATTTTACAAATCGAAAATTTTAATTTTGATTCTTCTTTAGAGGTTTTGAATGGATTGAGAAAGAAATACTCTAATCATTCATAGAAAAATATTCAAATATTTCATAATATACACCAAATATTAAAAATTTTATGCTATCTGCTTGAAATACTTTTACAAAAAATGCTATTATGTCATATGAAAAAGAACAATCAACCGAGTACTTTTAAGACATTATTTCTGGGAAAACGCTATTTCCAGCTTGAAAACGTTAATGAGCAAGTAAGATATATGATCATGAATACGATATTCATGATTGCTGTAGTTCCTTTAACGATATTCGGCATACAAGGTTTATCCGCGGATACTACCAGAGCTACGATCAACTTTGCCATCGCGTTCGCGTCATTAGCGACACTTATCGCGCTGCGTTCGAAGATTCCGTTAAAATTCATACCGATACCGACTGTTATAATGTTCGGAGCTTACTGCGTTTTCCTCCTTAATAACGGTACTCTTTATTTGTGGGTATCAATTTGGTTGTTTTCATTCCCATTAATATCGATTTTTTTGTGTAAAATGACCCTGGGAGTTATTACTTCAACAGTGGTTATTATCGCGGCTGCCGTATTACTAAACAGACCAGGGACTGCGGCTTATGAAATGGAATTTGCGATTAAGTTCAGGTACATAGCAGGTTATATTTTTATTTTTGCTTTAACAATAGTTTTTGAATATGTCGGAATAAAAAAAGATAAAAAGGAAGCTATCTTAAACGAAGAACTAAACAATGAACGGGACAACCTAAAAAAAGAAGTAGAAAAGGCAACCGCTGATATTTCAGCTCACTTAGAAAAGGCAACCGCCAACGGAGAAAAACTAAATCATGTTATCCTTGACTCTTCTGTGGCTCTAAATGTAATTCATGGAAATACCGAAGAAACGCTGGTTGAAACCACTACTCAGTTAAAATCGGTTGAACAAACATCTGAATATATTTCTAAAATAGTTAAATCCATTAATAATCTTGATGAAGCGGTTGAATCGCAAGCTTCGCATATAAGCAATTCTTCCGCGTCAATAGAACAAATGGTAGCAAACATCGGTTCTGTTAAAACAATAACAAACGAAATAACTAAAACAGCTGATAACCTGGCGCAGGCATCCGCGTCCGGTAATGAAAAAATGCAAAAACTTATCGCTGAAGTAGAAAATCTGCGTGAAAGATCCGTAACATTGCAGGAAGCGAATAAAATAATTCAGGATATTTCCGCTAAAACAAATCTTCTTGCCATGAATGCCGCCATAGAAGCGGCTCACGCCGGAGAAAGCGGCAAAGGGTTCGCGGTAGTCGCGGATGAAATACGAAAACTCGCGGAAATGGCAGGCAAGGAATCAAAAAACATTAAACAAGAAATTAAAAACATGGATATATCCATTCAAAGTATCGGCGGCGTAACAGAAGAAACCGTCAAATCCATGAATTTAATATTTAATGAAATAAGAACAATGGACAGCGCGTTTTCTCAAGTAAATAGCGCGGTAGAAGAACAGGCGCAAGGCGGTTCTCAAATTCTTAAAGCGATTGCTTCTATTAAAGATGAAACTGAAATTGTGCGTACAGGAAGTGAAGATATTCAAACACAAAGCGGTTCGATTTTTAATGAAATGCAAAAACTGCAGCAAATTTCCGGAAACGTTACTCGAAAGGTAAATGAAGTTAATGAAGCAAGCAAACAAATATCAACAGTTTTGGATAACGCCAAAGAAATTATAGCTTCTTAAAATACAAACTAAAAATCAATGTATTTTATAAAGTAATCATTAAAATCCGGGTGAAACGCTAAATTTATCTCGGTAAAATTTGATAGTAGATTTTTTATTTCGATATCTGATACATTAGGTGAAAATAAAATATACGCGGCTCCTCCAAGAGAAGCATTCCCGATAGCAAAACATTTGTCTTTTAATTCTGATGGTATTAATCCTATTGTAACAGCGTAGTTTATATCCATAACTTGTCCGATGCCGCCAGCAAGATATACAATATCCAAGTCCTTATATAAAAGATTATTTGCTTCTAAAATGATTTCCAAACCGGATCTAACGGCAGATTTCGCAAGCTGTAAATCGCGTATATTTTCTGAAGTGCTTCCATTTATATTTTCAAACGCGGAACCTGCGGCAGTGGAAGTAACAGTCAGTTTCCCGTCATTATACAAAACCAACTCTCCATTGGTACCCAGGTCAATTAATAAAAACCGCTTTTTTTTCCGCGGCAGTACATGAAGTAAACCCGCCATTATATCACCGCCAACAAATGCCGCGAACCAGGGAATTATTTGTACAGGGCAAGAGAATCCTTGTGAAGAAAATATATCGTTAAAATTATATTGTTGTGCCAAATTAAACGAAGGTTTAAAAGGAGCGCAGCCAAGGCTTTCGCAGGGGAAACCAAGTAATAAATAAATCATTGTTGTATTGCCGGCAATACATATATCGATTATTTGGTTTGATTGTATTTTTTGAAATTCCAGTAATTCGCTAAAACCCTTTAATAAACTTTCTGTTATTAAACCGCGAAGCTTATCAAGAAACCCGTCATTCGCGGCTTTTATGCGGGAGATTACATCTGGACCGAATTTTCGCTGTGGATTAATAAAATTATGGCGGGTTATTACTTTTCCATTTGAGAGATCCAAAAGCGCCAATACTACGGTAGTCGTGCCAATGTCGATTGCGATTCCGTATCCGTCGCGCGGCTGGAAATTTATATTATCGTTTAGTTTTTCATCAAAATCAGTGAGAATTGGAAAAGATAAGCATTTTCCGCAAACTAAACAATTTCTTGTACAATTATTTAACATGACAATTAATTATAAATATATTAATATAATAATTATGACAAGTAAAGAAAGAATATCAAATATCCTGATGCGAAAAAAAGCAGACAGGATAGGGATTTTTGAACATTTTTGGGTAGACACTCAAAAGGACTATGTGGAAAAAGGCAAAATAGCGGAAGGCGAAAACCTTGAAGAACATTTTAATCTTGATATTAATTTAAACTGGAATTTTAACATGGTGCTCGATCAGGATTATCAAAATGAAACAATACGCGAAGACGAAGAAACAATCACAATGAAGGACGGTAACGGCGCGCTTTTAAGAAGGCATAAATACCATGATACCACGCCGGAGCATATTGATTTTTCGATAAAAGAACGTGAAGATTGGGAAAAAATTAAAGAAAAACTTTTACAAGACCCCGAAAAAAGAATTAATTTTGAAGGTTACCGCAGCGCGAAAGCGGAAGCGGCTTTAAATAAGCGTTTTTTCGCGTGGAGCGGAGTAAATGTATTTGAATGTATTCACCCGATTTGCGGACACGAAAATATGCTTGCCGGCATGGCTTTAGACCCGGATTGGATCACAGAAATGTCGCAAACATACGCGGAACTTACAATAAAATTGCAAGAAATACTTTTTGAAAGGGAAGGGTACCCCGACGGCGTCTGGTATTATGAAGATCTGGGTTTTAAAGAAAAGGTTTTTATGTCACCTAACATGTACAGGGATTTAATTTTTCCCGGGCATAAATATACATTTGATTTTGCTCACAAAAAAGGATTACCTGTGATCATGCACTCTTGTGGTTTTGTAGAGCCTTTACTGCCCGGCATGATCGAAGCCGGCATTGATTGTCTGCAAGTGATCGAAATAAAAGCTGGAATGGATTTACTGCGGATTTATAATCAGTTTGGCGATAAAATCTCGTTAATGGGCGGCATCGATGTTCGCGCGCTTTATACCAACGATAAAAAAATAATCGACAAAGAATTGGAAAGTAAAATTCCGATTGTTAAACAGGGTTTTGGATATATCGCCCACAGCGATCATTCTATTCCCAAAACAGTCGATTATGAGATATTTAGATATTATATCGACAGAGCGCTGGAGTTAGGCGCGTATTAGTTTCGCGATACTATCGCTTTTTATTAAAAAACTTACACGAAAATAACGCAATAGCCGCTGACAGTATCGCCGTCGCGAAAATAACGATCCAGGGAATCCTCGCAAAATATTCAAAAAGAGTTCCAAAAAGCAGCATTCCCAAAGCGTTCGCGATAAATGGTACGATCATTAATATCGATAATACCTTTCCGATTAATTCTGATGGTGTTATTTTTTGAACGAAAGTTATCGCGACTGTATTGCATGTATGCATCGCGGCAAGAACCAAAGCGCCTGAAACTGTCATTACGATATATGCTAAAAATACAGGTACATCGATTAATAAAATAATACCAATCGAAGTTAGTAATATACAAGTGATTGCGATATATAAAAATGATCTTGAAAGAGTTAATCTTGATCCCATAATACCTGCGATAATGCTGCCGATAATTCCACCGAGCATTAAAATACTCTGATTTATTCCAACCAGTTCCATACCGAGCTTCAAATGCTGAATAATAAGAATCGGAAGCCCTATAATTAATAAAGAAGCCAACAGAGTAATTATTAAAAATATTATGAAAGCCAGTTTCGCCAGTATTGGTTTTTCTTTAACCGCGAATTTAACAGATAAAGACATATCACTTTTTATTAACTGGAAAACATTTCCCGCAGCTTCTTGTTTTTTAAACGGAATACGAATAAATAAATCCATAACCGCTGTAATCGCGAAACAAATCGCGCTTGCAACCAATATTGGAAAAAGCCCAAACCTGCCGTAAAGCACACCCGCGACAGACAAACCTGCCATACTTGAAAACGAGTTTACAATACCGACAGCGGCATTTCCCGATGTAAGTTTATCCTGCGGAACTAAAGACGGCACTCCCGCCTGAACAGCGGGGATATACATCCCTTGAATCGCGTTAAGAGCCAGAAGTTTTACTATAACAATTAATATCGCGGTTGGAATATCCGAAATTAAAAATCCGCTTACTATCATGTACAGTAAAATAATAAAAGTTGTAGAGACATCAAGCCAAAACATTATTTTTTGTTTTTTAAGCCTGTCCGCCATAATGCCACCGATAGGTGTCAGT
>WQXE01000071.1 GCA_009784995.1 Treponema sp.
AATTTATGAAGTTCTGGCAATCATCACATGTTTTCTGGATACAATAACACCTACTAATACATTCCGCAATAAACTTAAAGACCTACTTGTGAAATACCCCAATATTGACGTAACCGCAATGGGATTTCCAAAAGACTGGAAAAACGATCTGTTCTGGAGCAACATTTCCAAACCTCTCATTAATTAGCAATTGCTCTTTAATTATAGTTTTATGACTTCTAAAAAAGGTATGTTTCATTGTTGTTTTCTATTTATATTATCACTAAATTCATAGTAATTAATGGTACTTGCCGCTAGTTTTTTCTCAATTTTTTAAATGAATTATGAATTGTTGGTGTATATCAACATCAATTTGACAAAGTAATTTTTTGGCAAGTTTTTGGCAAAACTCGCTTTATAGGAGGAATCACGCCTTTGTAAAAGTGGAAGTGATTCCGAAAAATTTTTGCATACTTAGCTAAGTGCTTACAGGATAAGGAATTACCTTACCCTGTAAATAGATTTTATATGTATGCGTCTTTGCCACCTCGGAGAATTGAACTCCAGACACGCAGATTTTCAGTCTGCTGCTCTACCAACTGAGCTAAGGTGGCGTTAAAAACAAACACCTAATCAATGAACAGCAAACATACAAAATCTATAACTACTACTAATATGCCAAAAACATAAAAAAATGTCAATAGCTTGGAGATAAGTAATGGAGATAAGGGGATTCGGCTTCCAGTCGTTTGCCTCCTGCAAACTCCTTCCAGCCCGCCTGCGTGCCTTTCGGCGCATCCATGCGCCTCAACCCCTGCAAGGCTTTCGCCTTTTCGGGGTACGGCACTCTGGTTCGAATCCCCAATTAATCACTATTATAAAATTCCACAAATTAATTTTACTTATGTGGCTAATAATTAATCTTTGGAGATAAGGGGATTCGAACCCCTGGCCTATTGATTGCGAACCAATCGCTCTACCAACTGAGCTATATCCCCGTCTTTACTAAATAACCTGTACTACCCAACCTTTGGTATCAGGCAGTTTGCCGTACTGGATTCCCTTGATTGTATCACGAATTTCAACTGTAAATTCTCCTTCCTTGCCATCATTAAACACGGCTTTTTTACCCTTATATGTAAGAGATGTTAAAGGGGTGGCTCCCGCGGCTGTACCACTGACGAAGCATTCCTTACTTTCTTCCATAGCTTCATCAATCGAAATTTTACGTTCCGATACTTTAATTCCTTTGTCACGGGCTAGTTCAATAATGCTGGCGCGTGTAATACCTGGTAATATTGTATCACCCAATTCAGGTGTTACTAACTCTCCTGACTTTAAATAGAAGAAAATATTACACGAAGATCCTTCTTCTATATACTTGCGTTCAGTCGCGTCAAGGTATACACATTCCATATACCCGGCTTTTAACGCTTCGGATTTAGCGAGAGCGGATATTACATAGTTGGAACAGGCTTTTATCCATCCTGTGCCGTTGGGATTCGCGCGAATTTTATCGGTTACTATGGCATCAGATCTTCCCGGTTTAAAATACGCGCTTACAGGTGTAGTTATAACCATAACATAAGGTTCGCTGGAAAGGTTAACTCCAATTCCACCTTCGCCCATTGTAAAAGGTCTTATGTAAACAGAGTCCGCGGTCATGTAAGAGTCTTTTTCCCAGTCACTGTTATATTTAAGCGTAAAACCAAGCCGCGCGTTTCTTTTGACTGTTTCGATAACAGCTTCCAAAAAAAGTTCTTCCGGGAAAGGCGGCATACAAAGCCCTGTCATTGACCGCGCGAATCGAGCGGCGTTTTGATCCGGTCTAAAAATCGCGAGTCCGCCGTTTTTTTGCGGAAGAGCTTTTAATCCCTCAAAACAGGCAAGACCGTACTGGCTTGTGTAATTGACAAGAGGCATATCATCGTAACAGTTACGGGAATTTTCCAATTTAGCGCGATCTTCGGCGTTCATGGCTGCTTCTTCATCCGGTGTTTTGTGCGGTTTTTCCAAATATCCTCCGTTCCATTTTCCATTAATGAATTGCGAACGGTAAGTAATTGGATATGTGTTTAAAGCGAAAGCCATAAATAACTCCTTGTTTCAATATACAAATTTTTAAGAATTGATACAAGTAGAAAAATCAAAAATTATCTTTTCTTTTTTAAATCCCGCAGTTTTTTTCTTAAGGCTTCCGCTGTGTTAAACAAAGCGTAAAATAACGAATTATATGGATAATCCCAACTGCCGGCTCTGTGAATTATTTTTCCGCCGAAACCTGTTTTAAATCTGAAAAGACCTGCCATTGGATGATTAGGATCTTCGTTAGGAGGTATACCAAACAAGTCGTAATTCTGGCATCCCGCGTCCTTCGCGTCCCGCATAACTTTCCATTGAAGCGCGTATGGCGCCATCAGGTTCCTTTTAATATTGGAAGACGCTCCGTAAAGATATGTCGCGTTCTTTCCAAAAAATAAAACGATTATCGCGGCAAGAGTATCTTCACTATGCTCCGCTATATATAAACGTATATCAAGTTCATTTTGATATTGCTGTTTACAAAGCTCAAAAAGAGTTTTGTAATAATTTATGCCATGTATGGCGATGCCGTCTCTGCGAGCGGTTTCTTCCATAAGTTTGTAAAATATTTCTATCTGTTGTATATTGCCAATTTTTACTTTAACGCCTTTTTTTTCCGCCAAAGAAATATTGTAGCGCCATTTTGGTTTCATCCGCGAAAGTATTTCTTCACAGGAAAGATTTAAATCGATGATAACCGTGTCCGGCGCTTGAACTGTCGCGGCTGATTTTTTAAAACCAGCGGATAAATAATTGGATAAGTTTTCATTTTCTGCCATATACCAGGGTGGTTCAAAACGGATAAATACTGTATTGCGATCAAAAAACGGTTTTAACTTTACAGATAATTCTGCCATAACTTTTGGTTTATCTTCATTGGGAAAACTTTCTGGAAGGCAAGGACCCCACGGCACATACGCGAATGAAAAACCTGGCGCGAGACGGCGGCACAAAACTAGAAGCGGAAAAAAAGATTCGGTATTTTGATCTGTCCATTTAATGTTAAAAGCTTTGGGTATCCATCCAAAACGGGATTTAAATTCTGCCCACATTGATGACTGCAGGAATGTTTGCGCGTCTTTGCAAACTTCTATATCTGTTTCAAAAATATCATTTATATAATTCATACTAAAAAATCATCACACGGAGGCACGGAGACACGGAGGTTATAAAAAGATTACTAATAATAACTCTGTGTCTTTGCGTCTCTGCGTGAACCTCTTCTCCATATATTACTAATGTACCTCGCCGTTTGGTATAACAGTGGTAAGTACAGGATTGCCGTTTAAACACAATTTTTTATCGCCAGTCATAACAACATTATCCTTAACTATAATTGGCATAGAAAAAAATGTATCTATGTCAATTTCCCCGGGTACCTCGACTGTTTCTTCTCCCTCCGGTAAAAATCTTGTTCCTGTCGGAATATCGCCCGCGTCCAATACTTCTACCCTCTCTATACTTTGTCCGTCTGCGCCAGTGCCATTATTATCACCCGCGGCAAGCAGCATTCCCTGCGATTCTACACCGCGCAATTTTGCCGGTTTTAAATTGTACGCGACGATTATTTTTTTTCCTAAAAGCTGTTCTTCTGTATAAAAAGGAACAATACCGGAAACAATTTGTCTTTCTTCTCGTATTCCGGTAACTCCTTCTCCAACTTCAATATGTTCAATATACAGTTTTTCCGCTTTTGGATGCCGTTCAACTTTTTCGATTTTCGCCACGCGTAAATCCATTACCGAAGAAAAACTTTTTATATTAGCCGCGGCAATTGATTCTCTTTCTTTTTGGGTTCCCGAATAACGCTCTCTTAGAGTATTTACAAGATCATCTTCAAGTTTGGTAAAAAGAACTTCGCTGGTAATTAATATATCGCCTATCCCTTGCGGTTTACCAATATTATTCCAGTTTAAATTTCCGTCAAATTTCAAACCAAAGAATGATACTATTTTAGCCGCTGTCGCGGGTAAATAAGGTTCGATTAAAACAGCCAAGTCACGAATTAAATACGTTAGATCGCTTATTACCTCTTCTGCTTTTTCCGGATCGCTTTCACGTAATTTCCAGGGCTGTGAATCCTGAAAATATTTATTCGCGAATGATGATAATTCAAAAACTTCCCTGAACGCGTCTCTTAACTCTGCTTTTTCCAGTTTTTTAGCGATATAATTTTCGTAATTACTTACTTCTGTCCAAAATGAATCATCGCTTTTTCCACACGGGATTTTTCCGTCATAATAGCGCGTAACAAAAGATAATGTGCGGTTTACAAGATTGCCGAAATTACCGATAAGCTCGCCGTTTACTTTTTCTTTAAAATCATCCCATGTAAACATAGCGTCTGATTTTTCGGGTCTATTATAATAAATATAAAAACGCCATACATCGGCTGGAATTCCTGTTTCCATAACATTGTCACCAAAAACACCGATACCTCTGGATTTGGAAAATTTGGAATTTTCATAATTTAAATATTCAGAACTTGACATATGATGCAGCATTGTCCAATTTTCCCCTTTTCCGGAACCCGCGCTTCCCAATAAACTGGACGGAAAAATTACCGTATGAAACGGTATATTGTCTTTTCCTATAAATTGAAACAACTCTACTTCATCGGGACTTTTCCACCAGTATTTTACAAATTCCTTCCAATCGCCTTTTTCTTCACCTAACGTTCCTGTAATGGAAATATATCCGATTGGGGCGTCAAACCAAACATAAAAAACTTTATTTTCGTAACCGGATTTCGGCACAGGGATACCCCATTTTAAATCCCTTGTTATAGCGCGTTCTTTTAAACCGTCACGTATCCAAGCCTGTGTCATTTGAATAGCGTTATGTACCCAAAAACCTACGGCGGAAGCAGTTTTTATCCAGTTTTCAAGATTGTCTTTTATTCCGGGAAGATCAATGTATAGATGGTTTGTATTTTGTAAGTTCGGAGTACTGCCGCATGCCGAACACTGCGGTTCTTTTAAATCAGTCGGGTCGAGTAATTTTCCGCAGGATTCACATTGATCCCCTCTGGCTTCGCCGCTCGCGCAAACCGGGCAAATACCGCGAATAAAACGGTCGGCAAGAAACTTTTGACACTTTCCGCAAAAAAATTGCTCTATTGTTTTTTCACAAACATGTCCATTTTTATCCAATTTAAGAAAAATATCCTGTGTTACCTCGGTATGAATCGGGGTCGAAGTTCTGCCGAATTTATCAAACGCGATATTAAACCACTTGTATATATCCGCGTGTATAACATGATACCGGTCGCACAACTCTTTGGGAGTTATACCTTCTTCGGCAGCTTTATTTTCCGTAGCGGTGCCGTATTCGTCTGTACCGCAGATATAAAGAGTTTCATAACCGCGCAGCCTGCAAAAGCGCGCGAACGCGTCCGCGGATAGTACCTGAATTAGATTGCCAAGATGCGGTACATTATTAACATATGGCAAGGCTGATGTAATTAATCTTCTTTTCATATTAGGCATAATATCAATCTAATGAAAAAATTTCAAGCTAAACTCATTAGACCAGATTTCACCGCTTTTTAGCGTTACTGAAAAACCGGGCAGGATTTCTGTTGTTTGATAAAAATCATTATTAAAAACAGGCTGTAAACATCCATTAAAAACTTTTTCACTTGTCAGAAGTATTTGCACTTCATTTTTAACATCAAGTATTTTTAAGTTATTAGCGGTAAATATTTTATCCAAATGAACATCTTTTCCATTTGTATCTGTAGTTTGAAAACGCACAACTTCCGCCCCAACTCCCGCGAATGATAAATTAATTTCCTGAATAAACATGAATTCTTCTGTTTCAGTTCCGGTATTTTTTAATTGATACGATATTGTTAAATGCTCGCCTTTTAATAAATAACATTTATTTATTTCTATATTTCCAAATGGTTTTTCGCTATTGGCAGGAAGGTTAAAACACAATTTGCTTTTTTTACTCTGCGTTATTGGTTCATATTGTTCATTAAAACAAATTCTGCCGGACTGCTTATTTTTGGAAAAATCGTCCGATTTTATATCATTAGGTAAAATAATATCCGTAAATGCCATATTTCTGTTGAATTCATTGGTACCGCAGTCAAGATAATTCCACTCTATTGGAAGGTAATCAAGTTCAAAGATACCGGCTCCCTTTTGTTGAATATAACAGTTTATTTTCGCGTCCTGAAAAAGAAATTCTTTTATTCCGTCAAAATTAAAATCATATTGAATAATGGAAGATAAATATTTTCCCTTGTCTCTGGTTAGTTTTTCCGCTCGTAATAGTGAACTGTACGCGGCTTTTCTTAGCTCGCTTCGCAGTTGTCCGTTACCCGGCGAAAAGAAACACGAATCCTGAGCTTTCCATAATTCTTCTCTCGCGTTTAACTTTCTTGTTTTATCACCCTTTAATTGATTAATAAGAACATTTGTAAAAATCATTTTGGAATAAATTCCGTTTGCCTCATCATGTTCAATAAGAAAATTACGCGGGCAAAAATTATTTTCCATAGAGGAATTCGGAAAACTGGCTTTATTTAATTTTCTGTTTCCTTTAAATATTTTAGAAGGTAAAACAGTTTCTATGATGTTATCTGAAAGCGATATTTCTTCAAAAAATCTGTTCCATTTCGCGTCAGGCGCTTCATCAGGCAAAGATGAAATATTTTCAGGGAAAATACTTACAATCGCAGCGTTGGAGGATTTATTCTTTTGAGAATCAAGCTTTTTTCTTAATTCAATAAATACAAGAGAAAAACTTTTTTCTTTCAGCTCTTTTTCCAAATTTGTAAAAACCGGAAAAATGGTAATGAGTTTTCCCTGATCTTCGCTGATACAGGGAGAAAAAACCTGGCTTCCTTTTATTCCCGCTAGCGAAAATTGTTCCTGTGATAAAAAAGTATAACTCATATCACACGCGCTGATGGCGGTTACAAGATGCTGTTCCCATATCATACCCGGTATCCAGCAGCCTTGCGGCTTTTTACCAAAGTGTTTGCGAAGATATGTAGTCATAAGCTCAATCTGCCCTATCCTGTCCTGCGGCGGAATCAACGGAAAACTCGGTTCAAAAAAACCGCCGCCAATTATTTCAACTTGTTTACGTGATACCATATCTTCGATTAACATAAAAAATTCAGGATGATTTCTTTCTACCCAGTAAAGTAACACACCTGAATAATGTAAAATAGCCTGAATATTGGAATACCGGTATAAATTCTGAACAAAGGGACGCATTTTATTTTCGTATACATATTCAAATTCACAATCCGGCGCTCCGGACGGAATATGGGCGTGAGAGCCAAGTATCAGATTAATTTTTTTTTCTTCTTTCACCCGTTACCAATCATCCTGAAAAGTAATAATGAGGCGGTAGTAAAAACCAAAGATATTAACCCCATTGAAACCAGAACAAGCGGTTTTCCGCGTAAAAATACAGGAACCGCCTCAAGCGCCGCGCGGCGCCTTATTTCCCTGATAATTAAATTAATTAGAAAAATACCGGATACAAAACCTAATGACAAAACAATCGTAAAAAATATACTTCCTGTAATATTTATACAAATAAATACAGCTACCGCGGTAATACCGCCGGGGAAATTAATAATTGAATCGCTTTTAGCGTCTTTTTTAACAAGGAAATTAAATATAATATATTCCAACGCGTCATAAATTATCGCGCTGACAGGAAATAGTAATATATATATAAATAAACCTGACGCGATAGAAAGTAAAACTTTAGAAAAGAAAAACCATAAAAGTATAATTGTAAAAAATATTATACCTGCTTTAATATATGTAACAATATTAATCGGAGATTTTGATTCAACAACTCCTTTTATCCCAAGCGCGCATTGTAAAACAATATTAACAGTAAAAGCCGCGTATATAAATAATAAAAAAATCATTCCGTTCATTTATATTCTCCCGGATTTATTTTTCCCTTTCCATACTGGTACATACAAATAATGTAACCTAACAACAATAAAGCGCCGGCAGAGGATGAAAATATGCTTATTGGGAAAAATGAATTTTCACTAAAATACATAATTGTGATCATTCCCTGATAAGTGCCGGGCAGCGAAAGCGAACAGTAAGACAGCGGCTCCCTAACAATCGAAAAAGCGACAATTAATCCCGCTAAAGATACCGCCTGGGAAATAGCGTCAGAAACATATTCAAAAACATCTAATTGCAAACCATCACCTGTTCTTTTTTTTCTGATTGCTTGTAATTTATCAAAATTTGTTTCTGGCTGCGTCATTTCCGATAAAGACGGTATTTGCTGAGCGATTCCCGAAACCGCGCAAAATAATGGAACCAAAAGCAATAACACAAAAACTTCCAACGCGGCAAACGGACATAAAAGCCAGAATAAAAAAAGATATATACTGCCAAAAAAAGCCGCCATAACGGTATAAAGCGTAACTCTTCCTTTTTCCGGGAAAAATTTTCCGCCTAAAACACTTAATAAAAAAGTAAAAGAAAATGTTGTAAGACCATAAACCCACAAAAGGCTTCCCGCGACAGTAACCGCCCATGAAAGACGCGCTGAAGCCATTATTATTAATCCTATGCCGGTTAAACCGCCAAGCGGAGAAAGAGAACCCCAAAATGAATATTGACGGCTTAAACTCATTGTCTTTCTCCTGTTATTTGCACTATCGAATTTAGAACAGCGGATTCTTCTATTCTGATAATATACATTTGTAAAATACTTTCCGGTAAGCCATCGAAAACCTGTACGGCATGAGCGCTTAACGGAATTATTTCTTCTACCTCGCCGTAAGTTGAAACAATAGCGCCAAGCGGAATAAGTATTCCATTTTGAAATACTGTAAACACAAACATTTTTTCCGCGGAATTATACATTTGATACCAGTAACCCAGTATTTCTGTTTTTCTGTTTTTTACATGAATATATTCAGAAATCCTGCGGGAATCATTATTGTTTAACAATACATTATTAACATTTCGTAAAAGATAATTAGCCTGAAGAGGTGTAGTAGCTATCCATAACACAGAAATTAACAATAACAATCCCGCTACCCAGCATGATAAAATAACTTTATCTTTAATATCCTGAATTTGATGCAGCTGTATTTTACTCATAACAGATTCTCCTGAAACTTATCTCGATTACTACGGGAAATAAAAAATCTGTCTTCGACAATTCTTACAAGAGGCGTTAAACAATTTACAAGCGCGAGAGCGATAAAACATCCAGCGTATTCCATACATTTATAACGGAAAAACCAAGATAAAACGGCACCCAGAAGAATCGTTAATAAAATACCGGGTTTTAATTTCGCGCTGCTTGCGGGTTCCGCCGCTAGAATAAATGCCGCCGCGATTGTACCGCCGGAAAATATACCGTATAACATATCACCGTTCCAGAAAATTCCGTTTGGATCTCCCGCGAATCGAATTAAAAAACCATAAAAAGCAAGAAACGCTAAAGGAATCCATCCTCGATTTATTCCTATGGCTGTAATAACAACAGTACCAATTAAAAGAGCGAATAGTCCCCTGTCTGTGATTAAACCGGGAGCGTTTAAAAATAATAAATCGATATAACCTGACGGCAGCTGCACACCTGTAACAGAAAAAACGGAAGTATTAAAAAAATCTGTAATTGAATTATCCAACGCGGTAATTTCTGATGTTAACGCCATTTCAGAAGTTGAATACGCTGAATCAGAAAGAGCTTGCGTAAACGCGGAAGGCCAGGAAAATCGAATAAACAGCCATCCTCCGATAGCGGGATTAAGCCAATTTGAACCGAGTCCGCCAAAACTGTATTTTATAACCGCGATCGCGAAAGCCGATCCAAAAATAATATAAACAGGATGAATTTGATTTGGCAGCATTA